>CALHST010000216.1 GCA_938038825.1 uncultured Paracoccaceae bacterium
GCGTTCAGGAACCGCTGTGAACCAAGGGCAATTGCATAAGACCGCCCATCAAAGGCCGACGCCTTGCGGGTCTGTTCGGGCAGCGCGTCAATTAGCGTGACGCTGTGCCCGGCTTGCGCCAGCGCAAGGGCAAGAGAGGTGCCGCCAAGGCCGCCACCGGTGATGAGGATGTCGCTATCAAGTGCCATACCTTTGGATATGGGAGGCGGGACGGGATTGTCCATGGGCCATTGGGTCGCTACCGTCCGCGATAAGTTTGCGAAGGAGCGTGGCAATGGAAGAGTGGCGGTGGATGAGCGCAGCGGCGCTGGGGCGTGGGATTGGCGCAGGCGAGATTGACCCTGTTGCGCTTGCGCGGGTTTATTTGGACGCGATTGACAGCTACGAACACAGGGACCGGATATATGCGCGGGTGACGCGCAGCCGTGCTTTGGCAGAGGCAGAGGCCGCACAGGCGCGTGCCAAGGCCGGGCGGCGCTTATCGGCGTTGGACGGGGTGCCAATTTCGTGGAAAGACCTGTTTGACACGGCAGGGGAGGGGACCGAGGCGGGGTCTTTATTGCTGGAAGGCCGTGTACCAGAGTGCGACGCCGAAGTGCTGCGGGTTGCTACAGGCATGGGGCTGGTGTGCTTGGGCAAGACCCATATGAGTGAGCTGGCGTTTTCCGGGTTGGGCCTGAACCCATCGACGGCCACGCCCCCCAACGTGAATTTTGACGGTGCCGTGCCGGGGGGGTCCTCGTCCGGGGCGGCGGCGTCTGTGGCGTTTGGTTTGGCCGCAGCTGGAATCGGGTCGGACACGGGCGGGTCTGTGCGGGTGCCGTCGGCTTGGAACGATTTGGTCGGTTTGAAAACGACCCATGGGCGGTTGAGCCTTGAGGGCGTTGTGCCGCTGTGTCTGGAGTTCGACACGGTTGGGCCGTTGTGCCGCAGTGTCGAAGACGCGTCCCTGTTGCTCGGCGCGATGGAGGGCAATGCGGGACCTGATTTGGCTGGCGGCGATCTGAAGGGCGTGCGTTTGGGCATTCTGACCAGCGTGGCGTTGGACGGCTTGCGCGATGCACCGAAGGCCGCGTTTGAGAGCGCGCTTGGTCGGTTGCGCGATGCCGGTGCGATTTGTGAGAGCTTTGAAGTGCCGGGGATCGACGAGGCGCTTGGCTTTGGCGGAAAGCTTTATACGGCCGAGGCTTATGGTCTGTGGGGTGACGTGATCGAGGCGGCGCCGGACAAGATGTTTTCGGAAATTCTGGAGCGCTTTCGGTTGGGCAAAGCCGTCAGTGCGCCTGACTATGTGGCGCTTTGGCGGCAGTTAAAAACGATCCGCGCTGAGTATGCGAGTGCAACAGCGGGCTTTGATGCGGTTGTGGTCCCCACAACGCCAAACTTGCCACCGGATGTGGAACGCCTTGGGGCGGATCATGAGTACTACGTCACAGAGAACCTGATATCGCTGCGCAACACGCGGATTGGTAACTTGATGGGGCTGTGCAGCCTGTCCTTGCCGACGGGTGTGCCGAGTTGTGGCGTGCAATTGATGTGCGCGCCCGGAGATGATGCGCGGCTTTTGCGTTTGGGCATCGCGGCTGAGGCGGTCTTGAGCTAGCTATTTTGAGGTCACGGGGCGGCTGCGCCGCACGCCATGTTTTGTTGGGGCTCTGCCCCAAACCCCGAGGTATTTTCGACCAAAAGAATGTGGGATTGGGCTGCTGATAAGAGTCGTCGGCGTCCGAAATGCCACAATTTTGTCTTGATGTGGCGGTTTTGCTGGACGCGGAGTCCGAGGCTCTGTTAGTTTTGGGACAAAGCGGGGCGTTGATGATCCCGCAATTGAGGCAGTTATATATGTTTCCCGAGCGGTTTTCACACCTTCCGGCTTATGCGTTCCCGCGTCTGCGCGCCCTTTTGGATGGTGTAGAGCCTGGTGGCGATCCTATTCAAATGACCATTGGTGAGCCGAAGCATGCGTTTCCGGCTTGGGTGATGGATGTGATTGCAGACAATGCGATTGGCTTTAATTCCTATCCGCCGAATGAAGGTTCGCCTGGTTTACGGGGTGCGTTTTGTGATTGGGCGGCGCGGCGCTATGGGGTGCGTCTTGATCCCGAGCGCAATGTGATGCCCCTGAATGGCACACGCGAAGGGTTGTACAATGCTGTGATGGCGCTGTGTCCTGAGCAGAAGGGTGGGGGCAAGCCGACCATTCTGATGCCGAACCCATTTTATCAAGTGTACATGGTGGCCTCTTTGTCAGCGGAGGCAGAGCCTGTTTTTGCCAATGCGACCCTTGAGACCGGGCATTTGCCAGATTTTGCAGGCCTGCCGGAAGAACAACTGAACCGCGCTGTTGCGGCGTATATCTGTTCGCCTGCCAACCCGCAGGGCGCTGTGGCGGACGCGGGGTATTGGTCGGATCTGTTGGATCTGGCGGAAAAATACGATTTCCGCATTTTTGCAGATGAATGTTATTCCGAGATTTACCGGGATGTGGCCCCTGTTGGGATATTGCAGGTGGCCAAGGCCAAAGGTGCGGATCCTGAACGGGTTGTGGCGTTCCATTCTTTGTCAAAGCGGTCGAACTTGCCGGGTTTGCGGTCGGGTATGATCACCTCTGGGCCGCAGACTATTACAGCAGCGCGTCAGTTGCGCAGCTATGCGGGTTCGCCTTTGCCCCTGCCATTGCAGGCGGCAGCGGAAGCTGTATGGGCGGATGAGGACCATGTGGTTGAGAACCGCCGCCTATATGCAGAGAAATACGATATCGCAGATCGCATTTTGGGTAATGTGCCGGGCTATGCGACGCCTGAGGCCGGGTTCTTTTTGTGGTTGCCCGTGGAAAACGGCGAAGCAGCCACGATGAAGTTGTGGACAGAAACCGGGGTCAAAGTTCTGCCTGGCGCGTATTTGGCGCAAGAGGCAAACGGGGTGAATCCCGGTGATCATTATATTCGGGCGGCGTTGGTTGCCCCAAAAGAAGAGACAGAAGCGGGGCTGATAAAGCTGCGGGCCTGTCTCTATGAATAATAAGAAGGGCAAGGGCATGGCATATCCAACACGAGGGCGCGAGCCACTTTTGGACAGCGAGATGGCGGCTGCAGTTGAGCGGCGCAGCAAGGAGCTGATTGGAATTGGGCTTGTGGTGTTGGCGTTTTTGACAGCGTTGATGGTGTGGTCCTATAGCCCGGATGACCCGAATTGGATGGTGTCCACGGATGCGCCAGTTCAGAACTGGTTGGGCCGCACGGGAGCGTCTTTGTCAGGATTGCTTTTCACCATTGTTGGTTGGGGCACGGCGTCTTTGGTTCTGATTTTGGGTGCTTGGGGCGTGCGTTTTGTTCTGCATCAAGGGGCAGAGCGGGCGATTGGCCGATTGATATTTGCACCGATCTGGGTTGCCGCCTTTGCCATTTACGCAGCTACATTGCAGCCCGGCGCCACATGGGTGCAGACGCATTCCTTTGGGCTTGGTGGATTGTTTGGCGACATGGTCATGGGGTTCATCCTGACCGTGCTGCCCTTGGGGTCTGCTTTTGCGGTTAAGTTGATGTCTTTGTTGATGGCCGTGGCGATTGTTGGATTTGGCGCGTTTATTCTTGGGTTCACGCGGGTTGAAGTAAATGCGCTGGTGCGGTGGTTCCTGTTGGGATTGGTGATCACCTATGCCGGTATCATGACACTCTTGGGTCGTTCTGCCCATGCGGGGCTGAGTGCGGCCCAAGGTCTGCAAGCACGCCGGGCCGAGCGCAAAGAAGCGGCCCGGATTGCTGCGGAAGAGCAGGCGCTTTGGGAAGCGTCACAGCCTGACTATGACGCACCGCCCTTGGTTTCAGAAACGATGGCGCAGCCCGAATGGGATGCACAGGATGAGGCACCAGCCCCCAAGCAAGGGTTGTTGGCGCGGATGCCAAGCCTGATCAAACGCCCGGATCCAATGCCAGAGCCTGAATTCGTGGAATACGGGGAAGCACCAGAGGGTATTGATGCACCGGATGAAGGACGCGTGAAGTCCCGGATCGCAGATGCGATCAAGGCGCGTGTTCGGGCAAATTCGGCAGTGCAAGCTGATGTTCACGCGCCTTTGACTCGCGGTCGTGGTCATGGACCACAGCCACTTATTGCAGATGCGACACCGGGAATGCGGTCTGAACCGCCATTGACAGCAGCCCATGTACCGGCGGCCGCGATGCCAGCAGAGCCTCCGTTGACCGCGGCGCCGATGGCCTTTGCCACTGAAGAAGAGGCTGTGTTGGAAGAGGCATTGCCCTTGCAGGCCGCCCCGGAAGCGCCTGTGATTCCTGTTGCCGAGCCGCGCCGTGTGGTGCAGCAGCCTGTTCGCAAACCGATTCAACCATCGACCCGCGCAAAGGCCGAGGCGCAGCCAACCTTGTTCGAAGGGGGCGCGCCGCGTGACTTTGATCTGCCGCCTTTGGGGTTGTTGTCGAGCCCAGACACTATTGAACGCCATCACCTGAGTGATGAGGCGTTGGAAGAAAACGCGCGCATGTTGGAAGCGGTTCTGGATGATTATGGTGTGAAGGGCGAGATTGTCTCGGTCCGTCCCGGCCCTGTTGTTACCATGTACGAACTTGAACCCGCCCCCGGTTTGAAAGCCTCGCGCGTGATTGGGTTGGCGGATGATATCGCCCGGTCCATGGCCGCACTGTCGGCACGGGTGTCGACTGTTCCAGGGCGTTCTGTGATTGGGATCGAACTGCCCAATGAAAAGCGGGAAATGGTGAGCTTTCGCGAAATCCTGTCCACGCGGGATTATGGCGACGGGAACCAGAAGTTGCCTTTGGCGCTGGGTAAAGACATCGGTGGCGATCCGATTGTCACGAACTTGGCCAAGATGCCCCACCTGCTGATCGCGGGGACCACGGGGTCTGGTAAGTCGGTGGCCATCAACACGATGATCCTGTCGTTGCTGTATAAGCTGACGCCGGAAGATTGCCGGTTGATCATGATCGACCCGAAAATGTTGGAACTGTCTGTGTATGACGGCATTCCACATTTGCTGTCGCCCGTTGTGACCGACCCGAAAAAGGCGGTTGTGGCCCTGAAATGGACCGTGGGCGAGATGGAAGAGCGCTATCGCAAGATGTCCAAAATGGGCGTGCGCAATATTGATGGCTATAACAGTCGGGTCAAAGACGCGCTGGACAAGGGCGAGATGTTCTCGCGCACTGTGCAGACCGGATTTGACGACGATACAGGCGAACCGGTGTTTGAAACCGAAGAGTTCGAGCCTAAGAAACTGCCTTATATCGTTGTCATCGTGGACGAGATGGCCGACCTGATGATGGTGGCGGGCAAAGAGATCGAAGCCTGTATTCAGCGTCTTGCGCAAATGGCGCGGGCGAGCGGTATCCACCTGATCATGGCGACACAGCGTCCATCCGTGGACGTGATCACCGGTACAATCAAAGCGAACTTCCCCACGCGGATTTCGTTCCAAGTGACGTCGAAAATCGATTCACGCACGATCTTGGGTGAAATGGGTGCCGAACAGCTGCTGGGTATGGGTGACATGCTGTATATGGCGGGCGGCGCTAAGATCACGCGGTGCCACGCGCCGTTTGTATCAGATGAAGAAGTCGAAGAGATCGTGAACCATCTGAAGGCTTACGGCCCACCGGAATATGTTGGTGGCGTGGTGGCAGGGCCGCCAGAAGACAGCGCGGACAATATCGACGCGGTTCTGGGGCTGAATACGGGCGGCAATACAAATGGCGAAGATGCGCTTTATGATCAGGCCGTGGCGATTGTGATCCGGGATCGCAAATGTTCGACCAGCTATATTCAACGCAAACTGGCCATTGGCTATAACAAAGCCGCGCGTCTGGTTGAGCAAATGGAAGACGAAGGCGTTGTGTCGGGTGCTAACCACGTCGGAAAACGGGAAATTTTGATTCCCGAGCAATAATCCGCCACGTTTTTGTTGGGGAATTTTTGAACCCGTCACCCTTTGCTATCGTATAACAAGGGTGGCGGGCTTATCTTTTGCCCAAAGGTTTCATGAGTAGGAGATCCCTTATGCGGTTGATAGCCCTGTTTCTGGCATTGGTGATGGCAGGCCCCGTTGCGGCGGATAAGTTGCCGCTGTCCGAAATTTCAAAATATCTAAACCAGTTGAAAACTGCTCAAGGTGAGTTCACGCAGATCAACGATGATGGGACCATCTCGACCGGCGAAATCCTGATCAAACGGCCCGGAAAGATGCGGTTTGAATATAATCCGCCGGACGAAGCACTGGTTATTGCGGCGAACCAAGCGGTGTATATCGTCGATAAAAAGTCAAACCAACCGCCCGAGACATATCCGCTACGGCGCACGCCGTTGTCGATCATTTTGGCGCGGAACGTAGATCTGGGGCAGGCCAGCATGGTGACGGGCCACAGTTTTGACGGGACGGCAACGGTGGTTACTGCGCAAGATCCTGAAAGGCCGGAAATCGGAAATATCCAAATGATGTTCACCGCCAACCCAGTGGAATTGCGTCAGTGGGTGATCAATGATGGCAATGGGATTTCGACAACTGTTGTCCTGGGTGCCTTGAAATCCGGTGGGCGCATTGCGAATTCCAAATTCGACATTTCCCAGTTCGGCGGGTGATACCAAATTGAGCGGCGATGCCGCACGCCATCACAGGGGGCGTGAGCGCCCCCCGCATGTGACCCGGTTTGGTGCGGCTGTGTTGGGGTGGTTCTAAGTACGCACGCGACAGCGGCTTAGCTGGCTTTGATAGCGATCCGCGCGCCGATCAACATCTGCTGCAACGCGCAACAACCAATCTTTGCGATTGAAGCTGCCCCGCGCAAAACCGGTATGGCCTTCGTGATAGGCAAGGTATTGGCGTCGGGCATCTGACAAGGGCACGCCGTTTCGTTGGCGTGTTTTGTTCATGTACCAGCCCATGAAATCAGCCGCATCTTTGATGTCATCGCGCCGAGCGAGTCGCTTTCCCGTTTCGGCTTTGTATTCCTTCCAAGTGCCATCCAGGGCTTGTGCATAGCCAAAAGCAGAGCTTTGACGGCCCATTGGAATGACCCCAAGCGTGTAGCGAAACGGGGTTCGCGCGTTCGAAATGAACTTACTTTCTTGATAGATTGTTGCCATTTGGACATGCACGGGCACGTTCCATTTGCGTTCAGCGGCGCCAAACGCTTTTGCGTATTCAGGCCTCTGGGTGACGATCGAACAGGCGTTTTCAATCTCTTTCGGCGCAGTTTTGTAGCTGCTTCCGCAAGATGCGACCAGTAAGATCAGTACCAGGGCGCGAAAGGATTTGCTCATGTGCCTCTCTCGCATTTTTTCGTTATTTTGCGGAGACCATACATGAATTTACGTGCAATTGGAATCACGTTTTCTAGAGAAGAGTCGCCAAAAGAAGCGGCAAAGCGCCCACAGAGAGCAGTGTGGACACAACGACAAGTCCGGCGACAGCTTCGCCATCCGCGCCATATTTTTCCGCGAGCATGTAGGAGGTGACGGCGACCGGGGTGGCCACCTGCAATACAAGGGTTCCAAAGGCAATATCGTCGAGTTGAAAGGCGCGGCCGACTGCCCAGCCGATGGCCGTACACAGGCACAACTTTGTAAGGGAAAGAACGATTGCCAGCCCAAAACCTTTGGGGGTCAGGCGCGCAACGGCGACGCCAAGTGTCAACAACATCAAGGGGATAGCAAGCTGCCCGATCAAAGACAGGGTGTTTGTCAGGAAGGTCGGCGTGTGCCAGCCTTGCCACAGGAACAAGGCCCCTAGAAGGGTGGCCCCAACCATGGGTTCTTGAACCAGCCGGGTCCAATGTCCCCCGCCCGCCACGATCCAAACGCCATAGGTGAAATTCCAAACGGCCATGATCGCAAACAGGACAATGGCATAGCTGAGCCCTGTTTCGCCGAAAGCAAAGAAGGCCAGGGGCAGGCCAAGGTTGCCTGTGTTGCCAAAGGTTAGGGGGGACAGATAGGTGCGCACATCGAGTTTGAAGGCAAAGACAAGAGCGATCATCGCCAATGTGACACCGCCGTAAGCCACGAGGGCCGCTAAAGACAACGATGTTATCGCGCCCGCGTCCAGTTTGGATTGCATGAGCGACACAAAGATCAAACAGGGCACGGCCAGGGTCATCGCAAGGCGGGTCACAAACGCGATTCTGTATTCTTGCCCAAGCTTGACCCAAGCAAAGCCCAAACCTGCGAGCAGAAAGACGGGGGCGACGATCTCGACGACTGTTACTGCTAGGTTCACAGACTGTTTCCCTTAAAATTGTGCCCGTTAAATGGACAAGGCCCTTTTGATCGGTCTAAACACGGGTTAAGGGGCCCGACCATGATGCAACACGCGCGCGCAAAATATCACCTTGGACAAGTTGTCCGCCATCGTAAACATCCGTTTCGAGGGGTGGTCTTTGACGTGGACCAAGAGTTTTCCAATTCGGATGAATGGTATGAGGCGATCCCCGAAGAGAGCCGCCCGGTGAAGGATCAGCCGTTTTACCACCTATTGGCTGAGAATGATCAAAGCTACTATGTGGCGTATGTATCCGAGCAGAATCTGGTGGCAGATTACAGTGGTGAACCTGTGGACCATCCGGATATTGGTGATCTGTTTGGTCCGTTTGAAGATGGTCTGTACCCGCTGCATTTCCAATTGAATTGATCTTCTTGGGTGCGTGTGGCGTGTGCTGAAGCACACCCTACGGTGTCCATCATAGGTTAGTATCCAAGGGCACAGCCGTCTTTGCGCGGATCTGATGCACCTTCGAGTAGCCCGCTATCGTGAATTTGGATCGCCTGCGCGCCGCCAATGGGTGTGTCCGGCACGTCGATCACGTGGCCCAGTTGTTCCAGTTCGGATGTGACTGTGTCGGTATAGCCGCGTTCGACTTTCAGCACACCTGCTTCGGCAAAGGCGCGTGGAGCGTCGAGGGCTGCTTGGGGATCAAGGCCAAAGTCGACGATGTTTGTAACCGCGCGGGCATGTCCGGTGGATTGATATTGGCCCCCCATGACGCCAAATGGCATGGTGACGGTGTTTTCCTTGGCCAGCATGGCCGGGATGATGGTGTGCATCGGGCGCTGTCCCCCTGCCATTTCATTGGCGTGGCCGGGCTCTAACGTGAAGCCTGCTGCGCGGTTTTGCAGCAAGATACCGAATTTGGGACTTGCGATTCCGGAGCCGAAGCCATGAAAGATCGAATAGATCAGGGACACTGCCATGCGGTCCTTGTCGACAACGGTGATATAAACGGTGTCCTTGTGAACGGCTTCGCTGAGTTGCGCGGGGCCGGTCATCGCCTTTGTCGGATCAATCAACGCCGCGAGTTTGGCCGCAGTATCCATCGACAGCATGTGGTCCAGTTTTTGCATGTGATCTGGGTCTGCAAGAAAACGGTTGCGGGCATCATAAGCCAGCTTGGTGGCTTCCGCTTCGATATGCGTGCGTTGTGCGCCAAAGGGATCCATGCGTGCGATGTCGAATTGAGACAGGATATTTAACAGCAGGATTGCAGTTGCACCCTGACCGTTGGGCGGGTGTTCGAACAGGTCGGTGCCTTTGTACTGGCCTTGGATTGGATCTGTCGCTGTTCCAGCAGCATTGGCAAAATCGTCCAATGTGTGCACACCGCCGCGTTCGGTCAAAGCGGCCAGCATGTCTTCGGCAATTTCACCAGTGTAAAAGGCGTCGCGACCCTGTTTGGCGACTCGCTTCAAGACGTCTGCCTGTCCCGGAGCACGGAATATTTGCCCAACATTGGGCGCCTTGCCGTTCCAAAGGAAATAATCCCGTGCAACGCCTTGCAACGTGCCTGCATCATTGGCCAGATCAAAAGCCACCCGAGGCGCTATTGGCACGCCTTCTTCGGCGTAGTGGATGGCCGGGGCCAAGATGCGGTCCAGACCGATGGTGCCTTCGGTTTCAGCCAAACGGCAAAAGGCGTCCATCGCGCCGGGGATGGAAACGGCTTCGGGGCCA
>CALHST010000217.1 GCA_938038825.1 uncultured Paracoccaceae bacterium
CTCAGAAACCCCAAGGTTGGACCCGTTCCAGAAACGTTCCCGCCCCGAATGACATCTGCCAAGATCGAGACACCCAGATGAGCCCCAGACGAATGCCCCACAACCAGCACTTCGTCGTAATCCCCCTGCAACGCCTCTGTAATCAAAGAGCCGAACTCTGCGATCCGTGCTTCAAGTTCCGGCGGGTTTGCCCCCCGAGACGCAGCGGAATACGCGTAATCATGCATCAGATAATAGGCGAACAACTTGTTATCGAGCGCTTTGAACCACAGCAATACCCGCGCTGCGATCCAAAGCGCCGCTGCGATGCCGACACTGTGATGCAACAGCGCAGAACTAAGGATGCCTGTTTGCAAAACGGTACGCAGGCCAAACAGAACAGCGTTGTAAGTCCCCCACGCAACCAGCATTGCGATCAAAGCCTGCAGGATTAACATACCCACAGGATACAGCGCTGCGATCACAGGGCCCTTGCGCAGGCGCATCAATCGACGCAACGCGCCGGTCGAGATGTAGACCCATGCCGTGCGCATCAATTGCACGTATGTTGCCGGTATCGAGGTTTCCATTGAATCCCGAACAATGTCGGACCAAACAAGCACGTCGAATTCCGTCTGGGTTGCACAGCTGTCAATAGTTGCATCGACGTGCCAGCCATAAGACGCGCCACCCGTTTTAGGTTTCAACGCAATGTCATAGCCGCTGATGCCTGCTTGGGATGCACTTTCCTTGCGATACAACTCGCGATACCGACGCGGATGAATCGGATCATAACCGGGTATGTAAAACACCCGGCGTCTGGTCACTGGTTTTTGGGTTTCGCTGCTCATCGCGGGCCCTTGTTATTGGGCGCAGGTTAACAACGTTTTTCGACCAAAGTAAGGCTGGTGAATTAGCCCAGATATTGCAGCGCTGGGAAGGCTTCCAACAACCACCATGAGAAGCTTGCAAATGCGCCTGTCAGCAAGGCCAGACCCACAACAATCAGCAACCCACCCATGACCTTTTCAATGGTGCCCATGTAAGGTTTGATACGGTTCATCACACCAACAGCGCGGGACATAAACATAGCAGCCAAAAGGAACGGCAAGCCCAAACCCGCGGCATAGATACCCAACAGGAACGTGCCCTTGGACACTGATGCCTCTGTCGCGGCAAGCGTCAGGATTGCGCCCAGCTGTGGGCCAATACAGGGCGTCCAGCCAAAGGCAAACGCCAAACCAAGGATATAAGCCCCAAACGAAGACCCGCCTTGATCACCCGCATCCAAGCGCGCCTCTTGATCCAGGAAAGGAATGCGAAAGACATTCAGGAAATGCAGACCAAAGATGATCACCACAATGCCTGAAATCTGCGCAAAGAGTGCTTGATTTTGTAGGAAAAACGCACCGAACGCTGACGCAGTGAACCCCAGGATCAGGAAAACCGTGCTCAGCCCCAACACAAAGAACAGCGCGGAAATGATCGTCTTGCGCCGTGCAGCGCCATCTTCCGACATTTCGCCAACCTGAACGCCAGACATATACGCCAGATAGGGCGGAACAATTGGCAACACGCACGGACTAAGAAAGCTTATGATGCCGCCAAGCAGCGCCACGAACATGGCGGGCAACAGTCCCGCGTCGATGATATCAATTCCAAACATAGATCCCACCTAGGCTATTGCAGAAGCTGCGTCACGGGGGGCACTGGTCACAACCTTGTGGACAGATTGAAACATCCGCCCTAAATGCCCAGTATGCGAGAGACGTTAGACGCCACTGGGTTGCTGTGCCCCCTGCCCGTATTAAAGCTGAGAAAGCGGTTAAAACCGTTAAATTCCGGTGATGAAATTGATGTTTTGACGGATGACCCCGCGGCCGTGATTGATGTTCCGCATTTTTGCACAGAAGCCGGACACATATTGGTGCACTCCGATGCAGACGGGGACGTTGCGCGCTGGCGGGTGCGCAAAGGTTAAGGTTTCCAAGGGCGTCTTTGACACCTTGCTCCGCCGGATTTCGGACAATTTTGTACAAAATGACGCCTGTTTTGTGCATATGATTCTTTGACCCTAGCGCCAATGCTCTCATAGCTCTCCTTTGTCGCAGCATCTTACCTGCAACACACAGGAACCCGATTTGTAACGCGCCCCATCAACAAAAAACCCCGGTGCAGAACACCGGGGTTTTGTTTTTCACTTCGATCCCAAGGACCACCACCCGCGCCGCTTTGGCTTGGGTTTTGCGACAGGCTCGGGCTCTGGCGTTGCAGCGACAGGTTCGGGCGTTGGTTCCGGAACCGGTTCCGGAGCAGGTTCGGCCACCGCAACGGGTGCGAGTTCGGGCGCAGGTTCCGCAGCAACAGCCACAGCGTCGACTTCAGCAACGTCGACCACGGCAGGGGCCGCGTCCGCATCCGCCTTTTTGCGACGTGGTGCGCGTTTGCGCTTCGGTTTTTCTGCTGGTGTGTCTTCAGACGCCACCTCAGCCGGAGCAGGCTCTGCCGCTTCATCAGCGGCCACCGCATCGCCAGTTGTGGCCTCTTCAGTCGGTTCCGGCGTCTTCTTGCGACGTGTCCGCTTGCGGGGTGCCTTCTTCGGCGCCTCTTCCGTTTCCTCAGACGTCACAACATCATCAGATGTGGTTTGGTCTGCCGCGACAGCGTCCTGCGGTGCGTCGTTTCCTTCAGCGTCGGCGTCAGCAGTGCCTTCAGTGTTCTCGCCCTCGTGTGCGTTCGACTGTTCGCCCTCACCATTCGAGGACTTCCGCCGCCGCCGACGACGACGACGACGCTTGGGTTTATCCTCGCCATCACCTTCGGCAGGCTGGTTTTGTTGCTGCTGAGGCTGTGGTGCCTCATCTTCATCCGCTTCGACAATTTCTTCGTCGAGATCGTCCATGATCGACATATCCGCAGACACCACGGGTGCCTCGATTTGCGTCACTGTCCGGGTCGCTGTTTTGAACTTTTCAAGCGTGAAGTCCGGGCTGACCAAGGATGGGTCCCCTTCGATCCGCACCGACAAACCATAACGGCCTTCGATCTGCGCGATATGCTCGCGTTTGGAATTCATCAGGAAGTTGGCGATATCCACCGGACATTTCACCAAAACTTCGCGCGAGCGACGACGTGTGCCTTCTTCTTCGATCTGGCGCACAATCGACAACGCCATGCTGTCGTCCGAGCGGATCAGACCCGTGCCGTGGCACGACGGACATGGCTGCGTAGACGCTTCCAACATGCCGGGGCGCAGACGCTGACGCGACATTTCCATCAGACCAAAGCCCGAAATGCGCCCCACTTGGATGCGCGCACGGTCTGTTTTCAGCTTGTCCTTCATCCGCTTTTCGACGGCGGTGTTGTTCTTGCGCTCGTCCATATCGATGAAGTCGATGACGATCAGACCCGCCAAATCACGCAGACGCAATTGGCGCGCCACTTCTTCGGCAGCTTCCAAGTTGGTTTTAAGCGCTGTTTCCTCGATCGAGCCTTCTTTGGTCGCCCGACCCGAGTTCACGTCAATCGCGACAAGCGCTTCTGTGATCCCGATGACGATATAGCCACCCGATTTCAGCTGAACGGTTGGATTAAACATGCCCGCAAGGTAGGTTTCCACCTGATAGCGCGCAAAGAGTGGCAGGCTTTCGGTGTAATGTTTCACGTTCTTGGCATGGGACGGCATGATCATTTTCATGAAGTCCTTGGCGATGCGATAGCCGCGCTCGCCTTCCACAAACACCTCGTCGATCTCGCGGTTATACAAATCGCGGATCGAGCGTTTGATCAGATCGCCTTCTTCATAGATTTTCGCGGGCGCGATGGATTTCAGCGTCAGTTCGCGGATCTGTTCCCATAGGCGCTGCAGATATTCATAGTCGCGCTTGATTTCGGCCTTGGTGCGTTTGGCACCTGCCGTGCGCACAATCAGGCCCGCGCCTTGTGGCACTTCGATTTCGTTGGCGATTTCTTTCAGTTTTTTGCGGTCTGCTGCATTGGTGATTTTGCGGGAAATGCCGCCGCCACGTGCGGTGTTGGGCATCAGAACGCAGTAACGACCTGCAAGTGACAAATATGTGGTCAGTGCGGCACCCTTGTTGCCGCGTTCTTCCTTGACCACCTGCACCAGAAGGATCTGGCGTACTTTGATCACTTCCTGGATTTTATAACGCCGCGGGCGCGGTTTGCGCACGGGACGAATGTCTTCCTGATCATCTTCATCTGCGACAGATTCGATGTTCTCATCTTTGGATGATGCATCTTTCTTAGAACGGCGACCCCGACGTTGACGACCGCGTGGTGCGTCGTCTTCATCATCGTCGTCTTCATCGCCGTTTGCTTCGGACACATCATCGGTGTCTTCTGCGTCGTCGGACTTGGCTGTTTCAGCCTCCTCCGCCGGTGCTTCGGCTGTTTCGTCTGTGTCTTCTGCTGGGGCGGCGTCTTCAGCGTCCAGTGTCTCAACAGGTGCGTCCGCCTCAGTGGGTTGTGCATCCTCGGAAGAGGTCGCATCCTCTGCAGGTGTCTCATCATCGTCCAGATCAATGGTTTCCATACCTTCGATCTGGTCAGATTTCACCTCTGCAGTGGCAACAGCATCCCCATCTTGCGCCTTGGCCGCTTTTGATCTGCGACGGGGGCGACGCTTGGGTTTGCTGTCTTCTTCTTCATCCCGCGCCTTTTGCGATTCCGCATAGGCCCGCTCTTCTTCCATCAGGGCTTCGCGGTCTGCGACCGGAATCTGATAATAGTCTGGATGAATCTCGGAAAACGCCAAGAAACCATGGCGATTTCCGCCATAGTCCACAAACGCCGCCTGAAGCGACGGTTCGACCCGTGTTACTTTTGCGAGATAAATGTTGCCAGCGAGCTGGCGTTTGTTTTCGGATTCAAAATCAAACTCTTCGACCTTGTTTCCATCAACCACCACAACGCGGGTTTCTTCCGCGTGGGTGGCATCGATAAGCATCTTCTTTGCCATTTTTGTCCATTGCATAAACGCCGAGCGGCCCCACCCGGGGGCGCGGCTGATCGAAGTTTATGTCTTGTAAAGGCGATTTCGGACGTGCGGCAGTGACGGCCCCTCGGGGCTTCTGCTGGTACCTCTAGTGGTCTCGCGCGCGTCATCGCGGTTCTTCTCCGAGGCGCAGACCTTAGCCCGAGCCCCCATTTAGTAGCCTCAGCGCCGCGTACGGGGCTTCCGGCGTCTCGTAGCCCGGGGTTAATCGGGCCCAATCGGTCTGCTTGGTCTTGCAGGAACATATGTCCGCCAGTGGCCAAAACAGCGAAACTCTCAAATCGTGTCACGCAGTACAGCGTCACCCGTAACTCTAGATAAGTGCTTTGGGGTTGTAATGACAATGGGCAATCGTGCGGATGTGTCGTTCTTCGCCTGTGCAGAGCAAATTAGTCGTTAAAATACGCCAAGATGGCGCATCGCCGCCGCAAGATCGTCTGCAATGTGTTGCCCAAGGTCAGGGAACGGACTGTCAGGGGGGCGCAGATCCGGTATTTGAACGGCAATGCACCCTGCCCCGATGGCGGCAGTAATCCCCTTGTCACTGTCTTCAAAGGCAAAGCAGTCGCCAGCGGACACTCCCAAATCGGCGGCAGCTTCAAGATACGGTGCTGGGTGCGGTTTGTTCGCAGAGACAGCGTCCCCACCTTTCACGTGTTTGAAAAAGTCCAACAGGTCGGCCCGTTCCAGGTTTTCATGCGCATGGTGTGTTTGGCTGGATGTGACAACTGCCATCACGGCCCCTTGTGCCTTTAGCGCAGTCAGGACGTCGTGCAC
>CALHST010000218.1 GCA_938038825.1 uncultured Paracoccaceae bacterium
TTTTCGATGTATTTCTTATACTCAGCCCACGTGGTCGCACCAATCGTGCGCAGCGTACCGCGCGCCAAAGCAGGTTTCAGCAGGTTCGCCGCATCACCGGTACCCGCTGCACCGCCAGCACCAACCAGCGTATGCGTTTCGTCGACAAACATCACGATGGGCGTTGTAGAAGCTTGGACCTCGTCAATCACTTGCCGCAACCGGTTTTCAAATTCGCCCTTCATGGACGCACCAGCCTGCAACAGACCCACATCCAGCACCAACAGTCGCACGCCTTGCAACGCAGGCGGCACGTCACCGCGCGCGATCCGCAAGGCGAAACCCTCGACCACAGCCGTTTTGCCAACGCCCGCCTCTCCGGTCAGGATTGGGTTGTTCTGACGGCGGCGCATCAGCACGTCCACAATCTGGCGGATCTCTTCATCGCGGCCAACAATCGGGTCAATCTCGCCATTACGGGCTTGCTCGGTCAGATCCGTACAGAATTGATCAAGCGCCTCGCCACCTTCGCCACCGGGCTGCAACGCGCCCGAGGCTTCGCCAGGTTCTGCGCCACCACCCGTGACCGAGCCATCTTGTGGCTTCATCGCATCTTCTGGGGATCCATCCGTGATACTGTGAAAATTATCGGCCAAATCGTCCGGCTTCACACTCGCCAATGTCGGCGACATCGTCAAAAGGATGTTCTTCAGCGCAGGCGTCTCTAACATGCCCAAAATGATGTGACCCGTGCGCACTTGATTGGATGAATACAGCAACGACCCCCAAACCCACGCACGTTCCATCGCGTCTTCCAGATGAGCCGACAAGTCTGATACAGACGTGGCCCCACGCGGCAATGCATCAAGCGCTTTGGTAATCTCTGCTGCGATTGCTCCGGGATCCAAATTGTAATGTTCAATAATCTTATGAACATCGCTGCTTTGGTTGTTCAGGATCTGATGCATCCAATGCACGATTTCCACATACGGGTTCCCCCGCATTTTACAAAAGACCGTAGCCCCTTCGATCGCCTTGTAACCAAGCGCATTCAGCTTGCCAAAAAGAGCAACTCTGCTGATTTCTGTCATGTCTTAAATTCCTCCACTCACGGATACGGAATGATCCGGGGCATTTGGCTCCAGATATAAATCATCCGCGTCCTGGTCTGACTTAAATTCTCCGATCCAGCTGGTTTGACCCAACCGCATCGTTTGCCCAAGCTTTGCGCGTGGCACATCCTCTTTGCGAAGAACCAGATTCACATCCCAGTCCAACGCGTCCCCTACGTAATTTCGCACAAGCGCCCGCAGCCGTGACAAGGACTCGCCACCTGGAAGCAAGCGTTCATAGTCTTTCAACGGCAAAGGCCCAATTTTGAGCCTGAATTTGGCGCTGCGTGTCCATACCCGATCCCCTATCGACGTCGTCCGCCCCAGAATTGCAGGTTGCCCCATCTGCCAACGATCGTCTGGTTCCAACTCAAGCCAGCAGCCTATGAATTGCCGCACCTCAACTTTGGCGCCAAAAAAGGCAGACAGAATGGACTTTAACCCTTCTGCGTTCTTGGGTCCTTGCGCCAGCAGCCCTGCAAAGTGGCGTTTGGCCAGATCCGGAAAATCGTCTTTCTTACGCAAATGCGTGCCATGATAACCGCCAATCGCAGCGACCTTGCGTTCAAAGCCGTCATTTTCTCCACGGTCAAAGCTTGGGGCCGGCTGGCCAGAGCGCCAAGCACGATACAACAAGGTGACCATGCGGTGCGTGAGCATATTCGCAAACGCCACCAAGGTTGGATCCCGATGGTTGCGCAGCCGCTCCCGTGCATATTCCGTCATATGAAGCGGCAATGGCCCTTGCGGACCAAATAACCCGAAAAATCGGTTCGTTAAACGCCCCGGACGATCCCCAATTGGTGCGTTGAACCCCGCGACAGTCGACGGGGGAAAGCTCAGCTCTGCCTCTTGCCCAAATCGCACGCGATCATCTCGTGGACGGCGTGCATCGCCCAATCTAGGGGATTCAGGATAAGCGGCTTCCAACACCCGAAAGGCGTGAAAGATATGATGTTTTTCCGGGTGGTCCTGTAGCCGCGCGAGATGCGTCAGAGGATCCGCCCCAGGCCCGTTTCCGGTCGCCATCGCGTGATCTCTCCGCGTTGTTGGGTGACAAGCACCGTTTCAGTAAAGCTGTTGATAGACACATATTTGCGGAAAAACCGTTCAAGAACCGCGCCCATCAGATAAACACTGGTGCCTTCAAAAAAGCTCTCGTCAAACTTAATCGAAATTTCCAAGCCACGCACCGCAGTCGACAACACCTCGTCCGCCATTCGCCGCACTATGGGCCGCGTAGAGACTGAATTCAGGCCTTCAAGTTGCTTATCCAGCACCTTGTTTCCTTCCGGCGCGTAAATCCCGATAAGTTCGCGCAATGCAGCGGCACTGTCGTCTTTTTGCGTGTCTGCAATCGACAGGTAGTTCAAACTTAAATGGGAAATAAGCCGCCAAGCCGTGTCCCCTTGCGCCAAAGTCGGGCGTGGTCGGGTTGGGTTCACCGGTGTCGAGATATGTTTTACCGGCCCGCCTTCTGGCAGGAAGAACACGTCCCTCGCCCCCGTTGGCAAAAGCAACGGCAGGTCACGGTTTGTAACCATGGCTTGCACCGCCAATTGGTCCAAATTGGCCCCATACGGTGCCTGGTTGGCATCTACAACGGACAAATACAATTCGGACCCAAGATAAGACGTACGCACCCCTTTCAGGCGTTCTTTCTCGGAACGTTGGCGCATTTTGCGAGACTGGGTGTAATACGCCGCGTGGCTATCCCCGGCTGCAGTCAAATCATCCGCCGAATAGAACGGACGAAAAGGCACATCTTTTTCACCATCTGCCGAGATGCCCATCACAGAGTTTAGACCATAGACTTCGTAATCTAATGGTGCCGTACGATCCACAACGACATGCTGTTCGACGGTCGCTTCGGACATCAAAACCCTGTCACAGCGTTTTGGAAACAAATTTACCGCAGGCGCTGCGTTCAACGTGAACGCACTGGGTGTCACACCTTGGGCAACAGAAGAATCTCCCTCGCGCAGCAGAATATAGATATCCACATCATGGTCTGTTGTGCGGCTCAGGGCCATGGAAAGACCTTGCAACTCCACAAAGTGGAACCTCTCCGGCATCGCAAAATATTCCTGCAAAAGACGATACCCATCAAAACTGCGCTGCGGAGTTGGAAGCAACGCCTCTTCCGGGTCAAACCCTCGTGGCACAACCTTGCCATTCGGCAATTGCGCAACCCAGTCGGCACGCCGATCCGTAGAGCGACCAACAAGCCCCGTGACTTGTGTGCAAAGCAATTCGTGCAACGGCCAGTGTTTGCCTTCTTGGCCATTCAAAAACAGCGTCAACCGATCCAACGACAACTCGCCAATTGGCAAATTGGCATGACGCGCCAAACGCAAACGAATTCCGGCGCGTGCTTCTGTATCGCGGGAAACGCCCGCAGCGACCAGTTCACCTCGGCCTTCAATGTATTCCGCTTCGGTTATTGTGATGGGCCACAGTTCAACATCTGAAGATGTGCGGAAAACGCATGGCGTTTGATCCCCATCCGTTAAAACGCTGCGCAGTTCAGAACCGCGCGGAATGACGTACCCATCTTCCAGCGCCGCATTGTCGAGGTCCGGTTCAAACGCTGCCACCATCATGGCCGGCGTCGGTGCCAAATAATGAGGATAGACGATTTCGAACAAATGACTGGTCAGGTTCGGATATTGCAGCTCAAGCTCAAGCTGAACCCGAGCAGACAAAAACGCGACACCTTCCAGCAACCGTTCCACATAAGGATCTACAACTTCGACCCCATCCATGCCCAAACGAGAAGCAATTTTTGGATAGGCAAGCGCAAATTCTGCGCCCATGTCCCTCATAAAGGCCAGTTCGCCCTCGTAGTGTCTTAGCAGTCGCGTATCCATATGCTTTTACGCGATCCTTTCCAGTTCCAACTCGCCCGTGGTCACATCGACCTGACTGCGCAAATACAGCTCCATTGGCAAAGGTTGCGCCCACATGTCCGCGCGAATGTCATATGTGACAATCGTATCTCGATCATCCTTCCCGACGCGCAATGCCACATCAACAGACCCCGGATGGATCCGCGGTTCGAACACACGAATTGAATTGGTGATCGAATTGCGGATGATTTCGGCACGCTGCGCAGTCGAATAGTCCCCGGCAACCTCGTGGATACCGAAATTCAATGTGGATTGGGCCACATTAGGGTACAGCTTTGCATCAATGATCGTAGAATTATCAGAGGTATTCAGAAGCCACGCCAGATCACGCTGAATGATCTCACGCAATTGGCGTACGTCGATTACCCGATCGTCTCGCCGTTCGGATTTCTCAGACGGGTCATTGTCCGTTAGACGATCCAGAAGAGATGGCTGAAGCCGTTCTGCAATCGTTTTGTCAGACATCAGCGTCCCCATCTGCGTCGGGACCAGCGTCCGTCGGAATCTCTACATCCATCTCAAGCAGGCGCAGATCCATGATGGCAGTGTCGCCGTCGTTTGTGGCCAGCAACCGTTGACCAATACCGGCAAAGGTCTCGGCACCTATGTCTTTCCAGTTTGTAGCGCGCGCCAATTTTTCGGCATTGTCGCCTGTATCAACAGTCCCTGCATACCGCGTTGGGATCAGGGCAACCATGTCACCGCCATTGGTCAATGTCAGGGTACAGGGGGTCCAAACCGCGTCACGCAAATCGGCCGGATCTTCAAATTCGGCTTTCGCGATGGCCGTAAACGGCATCCAGTAATACTTGCCGTTGATAATCACTTCCAGGATCGGTCCAAGCCGCATATCGGCATCCGCGATCCAGTCGAAAGGTTGTCCATCAATCTTGCCCGACACTGGCGGGGCCGCATCAAAGGCACGCTGGCGCGTCTCGGCGGCTTGATCATGTTTACCTGCAGCATTGGCTTTCAGGGCTTCGACCATCAAAGCAATCCACTCTTGCGGCTCACCAAAGATCAAAGGGTCTTTTTCGCCCGCGAACACTTTTTCGCGGTACACTTCGCAAACGATCCCTTCGCGGTAGGTTTGCGCCATCGGCGTGGCAGATTTATCCAGCTCTGCCGATACTTTCAGCTGTTGAATTGCGCGCTTCCATTCGCCACGAACACATAAAAGCTGAAACAGGAAAATACGCAAATTTGCATCTGAGGCGTTGCCTCGAACCTGGTCTTGTAAGGCTGCCAACGCGGCATCCAGATCCCCGGCTTTCAAATGGTCTTCGGCTTGCAAGTTTGCTCTCCCCGTCATGACATACTGTCAAACGCCAGGCCCCAATCGGGGCCTGACACATTTTAGTTCGGTCTGTGAAAGACTTACTCGACGTCGAGGCTCGCTTCGTTGAGTACGCGGCTCCACATTTTGTCTTTGACTTCGCCCGCAGTACCGTCGGCTTTCTGCTGGGTATAGGTCACTTTCATGGCGCCATACTGGAAGACAATCGTTTCTTCGCAGATGTCATCACCGTCAGAACCGGACCATGAAAGATCCTGCACCATGACCATTTTGAATTCCCATTTCAGGAACGTGCCGCCTTTGCCGCCGCCACCTTGGGCCGCACGACGCAATTCAATGGTCATGCTGTCAAAGTGATCACCGGTCACACAGGATTCAAACAACTGCGCTGACATCAGATCGGTCTTTTTCGTAACGTTCAATTCCTTGAACGTTGCCTTACCGGCGCCGCCACCAGCAGAAATTGAACCGATGTTAACGTTGTTTTCGGCACCGATTTCAAAGCTCAGAATTTCTGTCGCTTTGTGGTCCGCTTTCATCTTCTTATCTTGGCTTTCCCCCACCATTTTGGAATCATTGGGGAAATAGAGAAATGCGTCAAAAGCCATGATATTAGTCCTTTCGGTTACTTAGTTATGCAAAATTGCACAGGGGAATTATCCCTTTTCAGTGGGAAGCTTGGAGACAAGGCGCAGCGAAACTGACAGCCCCTCCAGTTGGTAATGCGGTCGCAAGAAAAACTTGGATGAATAGTACCCAGGATTTCCTTCCACTTCTTCTACAACCACTTCAGCAGCGGCCAGTGGTTGGCGCGCCTTAACACTCTCGGGAGAAGTGTCAGAGTTGCGGTCGACATACTGGTTGATCCAGTCTTGAAGCCAAGCCTGCATGTCATCGCGTGATTTATAGGAACCCACTTTGTCGCGCACGATGCACTTCAGATAGTGGGCAAAACGACATGTGGCGAAAAGATAAGGCAAGCGCGCCGCAAGGTTGGCGTTCGCAGTCGCGTCATCATCGTCATATTCCGCAGGCTTGTGCAAAGACTGGGCACCAATGAACGCCGCCAGATCCGAGTTCTTGCGATGGATCAACGGCATCATACCGTTCTTGGCAAGTTCAGCCTCGCGCCGGTCCGAAATCGCGATTTCGGTTGGGCACTTCTGGTCCACGCCACCGTCATCAGTTGGGAATGTATGAGACGGTAAATTCTCAACAGCGCCACCGCTTTCGATGCCACGGATCCGCGAACACCAGCCATATTCCTTGAATGACCGGTTGATGTTAACGGCCATACCATAGGCGGCATTGACCCACCCATACTTGGATGCATCTGTGCCATCTGTGTCTTCTTCAAAGGCAAACGCTTCGACAGGATCCGTTTTGGAGCCATAGGGCAAACGGCCAAGGAAACGCGGCATCGCCAGACCCACATATTTGGAATCTTCGCTTTCGCGCAGGGACCGCCAGCTTGCGTATTCAGGTGTCTGGAAGATTTTGGTCAGATCCCGTGGGTTAGCCAATTCACCCCAACTGTCCATCTGGAACAGTGTTGGGTTTGCACCGGTGATCAAAGGCGCATGCGCTGCAGCGGCAATCTTTGCCATTTCGCCCAGCAACTCGACGTCCGGTGGGCTGTGGTCAAAATGATAATCCGCAACCAAAGATCCAAACGGTTCACCACCGAATTGACCAAACTCTTCTTCATAAACTTTCTTGAAGATCGGCGATTGGTCCCAAGCGGTCCCTTTGAATTTGCGCAGGGTTTTGTGCATCTCTTTCTTTGAGATGTTCATAACCCGGATTTTCAGCATTTCGTCCGTTTCAGTGTTGTTCACCAAGTAATGCAGACCACGCCAAGCGCTTTCCAATTGCTGGAAGTCTTGGTGGTGCAGAATCTGGTTCACTTGCTCTGTCAGCTTTTGATCAATCTGCGAGACAATGCTCTCGATTGTGCGCAATGCATCGTCACTGATCAAAGATGCATTGGACAGGGCTTGCTCAGCCAGCGTTTTTACCGCCTGTTCAACAGCTGTTTTTGCCGTATCTGATTTGGGGCGGAACTCTTTCTGTAGAAGAGCCTCGAAATCCGAGGACCCAAACGCTGTGGCTTCCGCGCCACCAGCTGCTTCTGTTTCTGCTTCGGCCATCGTTTACTCCTGATCTTCGCTGTCAGCGTTCGGTTTTGGTTGGGCGGCAAGTGTTTTCAGCAATGCTGGGTCTTGCATGATCTTCGCGATCAGCTCCTCGGCACCGGTTTTACCGTCCATATATGTCATCAGATTGCTCAGCTGAGAGCGCGCATCCAGCAGCTCTTTCAGTGGCTCAACTTTCGCAGCAATCGCAGCCGGGCTAAAATCGTCCATGGATTCAAAGGTGATATCCACGGCCATGTTGCCTTCGCCTGTCAGAGTGTTCGGCACTGTGAATGCAGCACGCGGCGCCATCGACTTCATCCGGTCATCAAAGTTGTCGACATCAATTTCCAGGAACTTGCGGTCCGCCACCGAGGGCTGTTCCACTTCAGACTTCCCTGCCAAGTCAGACATAACACCCATAACAAACGGCAACTGGACCTTCTTTTCCGCGCCGTAAAGTTCAACATCATATTCGATCTGAACTCGCGGTGCCCTGTTACGGGCGATAAATTTCTGTGAACTGCCAGACATAATCCATGTCTCCTTCGCAACCTGATGTTTCGTTTATTTCCACCATCAAACTATGGCCGATATGTGTCAGTACTCTTCTTCTGTTTCGATCCCGCCGATTAAATTGACATTACTCATGCCCTCAGGCGCTAAGTCTTTGACAATGGTCAAGAAATCTGCGTTCACCAGCTTTTTTGCACGCAGCAAAAGTAACGGCAGGGGGCTAGATGGTTCTTGCCGTTCATAGTAGCCGATGATCCGATCCAACGCGTTTACCACATCGTTGCGTGAATTGATTCCACCAACAGCGCCGCCACCAGAAGCCGGAGCCGCTGCAACTGCGCTTCCGTCATCAGAAGCCTCGACGTCGCTTTCTTCTGAAACAGGATCACCCAACACTCCTGAAAGACGGGAGTTTGCCTGCTTCATCAGTTTCAGCAACGGGTCCAAATCCGGCCCTTGGCCGGGTGTCTTTTCATCAAACTGCGCGCTGATCGCCTCAACATCAGCCAATGCTTGAGCGACCGAGTCAGCAATTTCGCGCAACTCGTCAGGATCGGTATCCTGAAACGCTGCCGCGACCTGCTGCGGATCAGGAACAGAATCCATATCGCTGGAAGGCGCAACTTCGCCTTCTGCCACCGCAATGTCGCGTAGGGAAATCATCCCAAACATCCGACTTTTGGTTAGAGGTGCCCGGCGTACACCGCGCAAAATACGATTTGAATCCGTCAAAGCGAGAACAGCGTTTACCCGCATTGTGGGATCGTCGTCATCGTCTTCGTCCAGTTGCGGGTGGCAACTGTCCCAATAAGTGTCAAGAAAACCAGCAATCAGCGATGTGCATTTCGCAAAGCCGACATAGCCGTTCAACCGCAACTGAGCTTCGGCCATAAAGATGGCAGCCCGCAAATCATGGCTTCGGGCCAATACTGATTCTGCCAATCGGGCTACATCTTTGTAGTCTGGATCCTCGCCGGGCAAGATCTCGTCGCCAGCTTGGCGTTCTTCCCCTGGTTGAGCTGCAATTTCCAGCTCGGTAAACTCCGAGTCATATTCCAGATCTTCACCACTCGGAGCATCTTCTCCCTGGCTTTGAAGAAGCGCGTCTAAATCCATAAGTCCCCCTGAAGTCGTACTGGGTATTGGCGAGTCATTGGTTGGTTCAGTCTTCTGTCCAGTGACCCTAAGGTCAGGTTATCACGAATTTGACATTTGACTAGCAGAACGACTCAGTCAGGCAATGTGATTGGTGTCACAGCCACACACCTTGACCGATGAATTCGAAACCCGTTGTATCGTGAAAACATGTGAAAGGACCGTCCATGCACTGCAATTCCCCCATCTTTAAGCAGTTTCTTGCCCTGCTATGCGCCCTTACTTTTTCGCTGTCCGCGTCTGTTGCAGCCGCCGAAAATGGTAAATTAACTGTTGAACTCAACAAATTTGAGGACGGAGAGGCCGGTGGATGCCGTGCTTTCTTCCTGTTTCGGAATCAAAGTGGCAAAGCATTCGAAGGCTTTGAGATGTCTTTGGCCATCTTGGACAGCAATGGCGTGATTGACCGTTTGCTGAACATTGATGCCGCGCCTTTGCCTGTTGCACGTACGACACTAAAGCTGTTTGAAATCCCCGAGATCGCCTGCGCAGACGTCTCCGAAATCCTGCTGCACGCGATTGATACGTGTCAGCCGCAGAATGAAGAGAACACCGATTGCTTCCCGCTTGTGGCTTTGAACTCGCGCACCAGCGCCCCTTTGGTGAAATAAATGAATGCGGTTTTAGCGACTGCCGGATCTGGCAATCCGATCCTCATCATTCTGGCACTTCTGTCTATCCTGTCGTTCGCCCTCATCGTGGTCAAAGCACTTCAACTTTCTGGCGTTCGATCTGGTCGCGCATCTCGACAGGACGCGCTGGTTAAATGGTCAACCGGTGACAAAGACGAGGCGGTTTCCGCCGTCGCGTCCGGCAAAGCCCCCGCAGATCGACTGGCGCACTATGCGTTCCAAAGCACACTCAAACGCATGCCCAGAAAACCGCTCGAAGCAGAACTCCTGCGCCGTGGGAATGAAGAAGTCGAAACCATGTCCCGTCACATCAGGATCCTTGAATTGGTTGCCATGGTGTCCCCATTGCTGGGCCTTCTTGGAACGGTCACGGGAATGATCCAATCGTTTCAAGAGCTGGAATTGGCCCAAGGTTCCGCCAATGCTTCGGTTTTGGCGGGTGGGATTTGGCAGGCTTTGCTGACCACGGCCGCAGGCTTGGTTGTTGCAATCCCCGCGGCCATTGCTGCCACGCTGCTGTCCACCCGAGTGGATGCCGCCGCACACGACATTGAATCTGCGATTGGTCAATTCTTCTTGTTGGAAGACACAGGCACCACATCGGGTGATGGCTAAGTCATGACAATGCAGCTGTCCCGTAAAGATGACTCGCGCCAGCTTATCTCGCTGGTGCCCATGATCGACGTAATGTTGATTCTTTTGGTCTTCTTTATGGTGACATCCACATACCTTAACCTTGATATGATCCCAGTTGTCGATCGAGCAGAAGATCAACCGTCAACCACAATCAACACAACTGGTGAAAGCAGCACGTTGTTGGTCCGGATCGGGGCAGATGGGGCCGCTTATGTGCGCGGTACAGTGTTGGGCACAGAAAGTCTGGCTGCGCTGGTGCAGGCGCGATTGACAGAAAACCCATTGTTGTCCGTGATCTTGCTTCCTTCAACACGGGCGACGACGCAGGCTCTTGTAAGCACAATGGACACATTAACCCGAGCCGGGGCAACACGCTTGCGGCTGATGCGGTTAGAGGGACAGCCATGAAGCTTTCCCGACCGCGCCGTCGCCAAACGCCCGAAACAATCATTGCGTTAATTGACGTGGTCTTTTTCCTATTGGTGTTTTTCATGCTGATCGGGCGGATGGATGCGACATCCCCATTCGAGGTCTTACCGGCCACTGCCAGCACAGGGTCTGATATGCCCGCTGGCGGTGCAACTTTGTCCATTGGCGCGGATGGTGCGCTTGCCTTGGACAGTCTTGCCACCGATCAGGCCGGTGTTCTGGCAGGACTTAAAGACCAACTTGCTGAAAATCCCGAACTGCTTATTCGTGTGAATGCCCACAAAGATGCTGTGATGGCTGATTTACTGCCATTGGTCGCGCGGATCGAAGCTTTGGGTGCAAAAGACGTGATGCTTGTTGTCACGCCCGAGTCACCCTGATGGCTGACCTCAAGGCATGGGTGGCGGGAATTGGGGCCTCGGTTCTGGTGCACCTTGGGGGTTACGGCCTGTACCTGGCGACCAATGAGATTAAGGAAACGCCAGACCAACCAGTGGGACAAAGCAGACTGCAACTCGACACAGTTTCCGCCAAAACGCAGGACGCTGAAGCACAGACGCCTGAAACGGAAAACGCCGACAGCGCAGAGGTAAACAGCGCCGCGCTCGGCGAAGGTGCAATCCGGCAATCGTCTGCCACAGCTTTGGACGCGCCCACAGCTTCGGCAAATGCTGTTTCACCCAAAACAAACACCGTTCAAGAAGCTGCCCAAAAGACCAATGTGTTGGCAGCAACCAATCCTGAAACGGACGGCTTGGCGCAGTCACTAGCGTCTGGGCAAACAGTATCCGCCCGAGACCCGGCACCTAAAATTGCGGATGCCATACAACCGCAACCCGGCAAAGCGCTGGTGTCAGAAGCGCCACGGGCAGATTCACTATCCAACGCAACGTTGGACACAAATGTCGTTCCAAGTGTCCCCACTCAGACAACACCAACCCCCGAGAGTGCTGCGCCCGTGTCCAGCTTGGCCGCCGTTTCTGCGACCTCAAACGTGATCGTCGCTGCGAATTCGGATCCGATTGTCGTTGCGCAGGCAAGCACACTTCCATCGCTGCGCGCTGCAGCGCCAATACCCAGTGCATCCAAATTGGGTGCAGCGACTCCATCCGCGCTCGCCGTCGCACAGTCCGCTCCTGACGCCGCACCGGCGGAACAAGCCCCAACGCAGGGAACCGATGCTGCAACTGCTGACACAAACGCCATCACACCAAATCAGCCACCTTTGCCCGCGCGTGCCGCCAAAGCGAACCTTGCATGGCAATTTGGCGATCGACTGGTCACGGACCCTCAGGCTTTGGCGACGATCCAAGCCTTCATGGCACCCAATGCTATCGAAGGCGCTGCAGAGGTCAAAGACGGCTTAAGCGATGTGTTGACGGGAATTGACTGCGCCCGCTTATCCGCCACATTCATTCCTGAAACCGGAGTTCTTGAGATGCGGGGCCACATCCCGGATCCATCCTTGCGGGACACGATCCTATCGACAATGCAGGCACAGATTGGGACCGGCATCCCAGTTACGACCAACCTTTTGCATCTACCTGCCCCCCAATGTGGTGCTCTCACCGGTATTGCGGATATTGGGCTACCTCAGTCCACAGACCAATTCACCAACCAACGGCTTGTTGGTGCGAATGCCCATGCGGCAGAGTTTCCGTATACCGAGGGTGCCAAGTTTCAGTTTGAATTCACCGCCCCTGAATATGATGCATTTGTCTATGTTGACTACTTTGATGCGGACGGAAAAGTTGTCCATCTGCAACCGAACTTGACGGGCATCGATGGGCTGCAACTTGCGAATTCGGTTGTTGCGGTGAATCCCAAGCAACCGGGAACTGACGACCCCATTGTGATTGGTCCACCCTACGGGCAAGAGATTGCAGTTGCTTTTGCAGCCTCAGAAAAGCTGTACCAAACACCGCGCCCGATCATTGAAGATGCGGCGCCCTATCTTGAATGGTTGAAAGACCAAGTGAACGAAGCGCGCGACCGCAACCCAGAGTTCAAAGGCGAGTGGGTCTATTTCTTTATCACCACCCGGCCCGCATCACAGTAAACTTACTGGCAATCCGCCTTCGCCCAATTGCGCAAGTTCCGTTTGAATGACCCGCCGTAAGGGTGCTGCTTGCTCAACGCTCTTTCCGCGTTCTGGTTCAGATACGTCACAGCCTGTGTGCACAAAGACGTACGATCCCATTGGTGGCACGTCTTACACTCTTGATCCTTCCACATGCTTTCAGGCAAGCCTTCAATCGGTGGAAACAAAGGACTGCCATTTGCGGCTTCCAAAATTGTTTTACCCACAATCTCGGGCACACCCTCTTTCATGGGTTCCGCGAAGAACACCGGCAACGGCTCTTCTGGTTCGGGCAGCACGACGGTCTCAGGCTCTGGTTTTGGTTCAGGCTCTGCTTGCGGTGCTGCCGCGACCTTCAACGCTTCTTCTTTTGCTTCTATACCCGCTATTTCGATCTTGACCAGTTCTGCAAAAATAACATCCGGAAATGCGTCTAGATAGGCTTGGTAGTCCGCTTTCTCGCCAGAAGATCGCGCAGCCTCCATAAGAACCACTTCTTGATCCGGAACCGGCTGAGGCTTGGGTGCTTCTACGACAGGTGCCTCTTCTTCGTCCGTTTTCAACTCATCTTGCATAAGCACAGACAGCACCTGACGCGCATCGGAATGGAACAAGCCATCTGGGTAAGACCGCAAGAACAGCATGATCTGAACGGGATCTTCCGACCCTTTCACCGAATCCCACAGCTGAGATTCTGCGACTTCTTCGGCTGTTAAAGGTTTGGAGGCCTTGAACACAAAGTCCTGCGTCAAAGAAGATGTATCCCAAGGTGTTTGAAATCCTTGAGTTTGCGCGATTACGTCTACACGCACATCTTTGAAAACGGCTTCGATTGGCGCGTTTTCTTTCTGAATAGCCGTTGCCAAGGACGCGGTGAATGGGCTGTTACCCTCTAAGCCATCCAAAGCCACAGCACCCGGTGCGGTTGCGTATGCCAAATAGGTCCCAAGCGGCGCTTTCATCTCGGCCAAGCCATTATCGTTCAGATCAGCGATATCCTCGAACGGATTGTTGCGGCACGCATCGAATATCACAATGTTGGTTTTGTTGCGCGCAGATGCCATCTGGCGCAGCACGCTTGAGGCTTCCATGGCAACCAGATCCAAATCGGCAGCATTGGTCAAACTGGCATCGACAGGTAACAAATAGTTGGATCCAAAACTTTGGATCCCATGGCCCGCATAATAGAACAGCCCAACCGTGTCAGGGCCCGCAGCCCGCAGTTTGCGGCCAAAATCGGCAATTGCGGTCCGCATTTCAACCTGGGTCGCATCCTGAACAAGCATCACATCAAAACCCACCGTGCGCAAAGATGCCGCGATCAAACTTGAATCGTTTGTTGCATTGTCCAGTGGTGTGACTGCCGTGTACTGGCTGTTGCCCAACACCAACGCAATGCGCTCTTCCGCCTGCGCCAATCCAGCCCAGAACAAACCAATCGCAACCAACAAAGACCAAAGCTTCATAGAAAAATCCTTTTCGCGCACCGACGGCACTTTAGCCTAAACAATGAGTCGGATAAATCCATCCAAACACTTGTCTACAAGATTGTTGCTTTTGATACCAACCAACGCGATAGTTTTGATAAATAGATTGTTTAAAGGGGTTAAGACTCATGAAAATAATGCGATCAACACTACTCGCCGCTGCAACTGCGGTAACATTGTTTGGAACGTCGTCACTAGCACAAACGTCACCTTTCGGGGCAGGATGGGAACTGGAAAGCGAAGCATCCAAGTTGCAATTTCAGTCCATCAAAAATGGTTCCAAGATCGAAACGTCGTCTTTCGCCACGTTGACTGGTGCCATTGATGCAGACGGCAATGCGTCTTTGAAGGTGCTGCTGGATAGCGTTGATACTAAGGTCGATTTACGCAATGTTCGCATGCGGTTTTTGTTCTTTGAAACGTTCGAATTCCCAGAAGCCGTCATAACAACGCGCATTGATCCGGCCTTGATCGCAGATTTGGCAGAAGTCCGGCGCAAAACGATGTCTCTTCCGTTTTCAATCAGCTTGCACGGCGTCACCCGAGACATGACAGCGGATCTGTCCTTGACATTAATTGGTGAAGATCTTGTCGCCGTATCTACGGCAGAGCCGATCAATCTGGCTGTGGCAGACTTCAACCTGGAAGGTGGACTGCAGAAGTTGGAAGAAGCTGCCAATGTAGAAATTGTGCCATCCTCAACCGTCAACTTTGACTTCATCTTCCGCAAAACTGGGGGCGCACAAGCGCCGGTCACAACGGCTGCGGTCACAGAACCAGTGGCAGAACCAACCGCAGCGGCTTTGGAAACTGAAGGTGAATTTTCACTAGAAGCCTGCATCGGCCGTTTCGAAATTTTGTCGCGTACCGACAACATTTACTTCGCGCCCGGATCCGCGCGGCTTCAGCCGAAATCTTCAGCCCTTTTGGATACCGTCGCCGACATCGTGTCACGTTGCCCACAGATGAATATCCAAATCGCAGGTCACACAGACAGCATTGGCGCCAGAAATTACAACCAAAGATTGTCCGAACAGCGCGCAGCATCAGTTGTGAGCTACCTCACAGGTAAGGGCATTGCAGATGGTCGTATGACATCAATAGGATTTGGTGAAGATAAGCCCATTGCGGACAACAGCACGGACCGAGGTCGTTGGCGCAACCGCAGGATCGAGTTTTCAGTGCCGCAATCCGGAAGTTAATATTTTGGAGCCTTCCCTATGCAGATGCCCGATGACGATAGTGATGATCTAAATCGGGCGCTCAAACGCCGCTTGCCGTTTGGGCCCGTCATAGGGAAGACGCCTCCACTCTGTTTGCCCCGGATCGGCATGTCTCAAGTGCGCGGGCCCGGAAAAGCAGAAGTCTTTTCAGAAATTCAACAGTTTTAGGGGTGAATGGCGTGCACGGAAAATGGACGCGTTTTTTCAAAAAGCGCCAAATTTACCGCACAAGTCACCGGTAGGATTTCGGCCCTAAATACAAAACGATTTTGATCCGTTACGATCAACACATTGGACATTCACTGGGTGGCAAAACGTGAATCTTAAGACCAAACGTGCGCAGTTACTTCGCACTGCTTTGACAGCAACGGCCATTGGCGTTGTCGGAGCTATTTCTCCCGTGGCGGGCTTTGCACAAACAGCCAGCGAAATCACACCAGAAACATTGCAACCTGATTTGCAGCGCCTCAATGGGTCGGTTGTGTTTACAGGCCAAACCGGAACCCAAGCGCCACCGGGATCCGAGGCGATTGGCATCACACTCGGCGGCGTTGATTTGCAGGATGGATTACCACAGCTCGCCGCACAAAACGCCGCCTTCAAGGATCGACTGACGCGCGGTCGCATCCCTGTGTCAGAACTGTTCGAAGCCACATCGGAATTGGAAGCGGCTTACGCCGACGCAGGTTTCATCCTAAGCCGGGTGGTTTTGCCGCAACAAAGCCTGCGCGATGGCGGCCAGTTAAAGGTCATCGTGGTAAACGGCTTTGTCGAAAAAATCGACACAACAGCCGTTCCTGAAAACGCGAGAACCAGAATTGAAAAACTCACCAATCCACTGGTCAACAAACAGGGCCTGACGCTAAAAGAGCTGGAACGCCAGCTTCTTCTTGCGGGCGATATCCCCGGTACGGCGTTGAAATCCGCTTTGGGTGCGGGTGATCAAGACGGCGGCGCTATCATCGCGTTGGATCCAGAATACAGGCCCATTACGGGATTTTTTGGCTTTGGAAATCCGTCTTCCAGCGAATTAGGCAGCCTAAGCCTAAATTTCGGCGTCGAATTCAACAGCCCTTTGAAATTCGGGGAAACCTTATATTTGCGCCTTTCAGGCTCCCCAGAAGACATCTTGTCCGGCGATCCTGTCAGCCGCATATTCGCGGCCGGGGCCGTGGTACCGCTTGGATTTTCGGGGTTAACTTTGAACGCCGAAATCACGTCAAGCGACACAACCCCAGACGACCCAACTGCGCCAACACGTTCCAATTTCGACCGTCAATCGCTGCGTTTGGCATATCCTTTCATCCGGTCTCGCGAATTGAATGTCAGTGCGCAATTCGCAGTCGATTTTCAGCAAGACAGTCAGGACCTGATAAGCGGCGGTGTGGCAAATGAAATCTTCCAGGACGAACTGACGATCTTGCGCTTGGGTGGCACTGCATCCGTGTTCCACGAGGATAATTCTGTGACGGATGCGGGTCTGACGTTAAGTCAGGGCGTTGACGTATTGGGCGCCCGCAGTGCTGCTGACGCATTGGCGGCAGGGGGGTCTTTGTCCCGCGCAGGGGCTGATTCAGAATTTACAAAACTTGTCGCGTCCATTTCGCACCGCCGCGCATTGTCAGATCGGTTCTCTTTGTCAGTTGCAGGTCGATATCAGACCGCGTTTGGCGACGCGCTTGCCACGTCCGAACAATTCAGCATCGTGGGTACCCAGGAATTGTCCAGCTTTGACAGCGGTTCCTTGCGCGGTGACAGCGGCTTTGTTGTCCGCGCTGAGGTATCAACACAGTCTAGCGTCGCCATAGCAGGCAGACCTATTTTACTTAGTCCATACGCCTTTGTTGGTGCTGGTGCCGTAAGCTTGGAAAATCCAACGACCGCAGAGCAGGGTTATACGGAAGCGACGGCAATCGGCCTTGGCCTCGATCTTTTTGGCCAGTCAGATTCGAATTTTAGATCAAGCGCAGTTCGTGTGGAGCTGGGCAGAGGAGAAAGCAACGATGGTACACCCGACGACACGCGGTTTTCCATTTCCGGCAATTTCCGGTTCTAAACAAAGTCTCAGCGAACGTGGTTTTTTGCGCCTAAGCGCGGCGCTTTGGCTATGCTTGCCTGTTGGCGCCATGGCCCAAACTGTGTTGCCCCAAGGCGGCACAGTTGCAAGCGGCGCGGCAACAATTGTGCGCCCAAATGGAACGACAATGGTGATTAACCAGGGTTCGAACAACGCGGTCGTGAACTGGAACAGCTTTTCGATTGGCAATGGTGGCCATGTCGATATTCGCCAACCCAACGCAAACAGCGCCATCCTGAACAGGGTCACAGGAAGCACCACATCCGAAATCCACGGTCGTTTGACCGCCAACGGAACAGTTCATTTGGTGAACCCGAACGGGATTTTCATCGGACCAAATGGAACCGTGAATGCAGGCAGCTTTGCTGCGTCAACACTGGGCGTGTCTGATGACGACTTTAACGCCGGACGCCTTGAATATCGCGGGCTTGGCAACTCTGGCACTGTGGAAAATCAAGGGCGCATTACAATCGGACGTGGTGGATACGCAGCACTGATTGGCGGCAAAGTTCGCAACAGTGGCACTGTTATGGTTCCTTTCGGCCGCATCGGCTTTGCGGCGGGCGAAAAAGTCGTGCTGGACGTGTCGGGCGATCAATTCTTGCAAGTTGCCATACCATCCATCAGCACAGATGACGACGAAGCCTTGATCACAAACTCAGGTACTGCAAGCGCAGAGGGTGGTCTGATCGAAATGCGCGCTGCCACAGCGCGGAACGCCGCACGGAATGCTATCAATTTGTCGGGCGTCGCCGAGGCAAGCTCGGTCTCTGTTCGCGGTGGCACAATTGTTCTGGGCGGTGGCGATGGCGGCCGTGTGACTGTGTCAGGTCGCGCCTCGACCCGCGCAAAACGACCCGCGATTGTTGTCACAGAATCCAAACGCCCCCCGGTACGGGGCGGGTCCATTACGATCACAGGCCGCGACATCGCGTTGAATGACGCTGATATCGACGCCAGCGCACATGACGGTGGCGGGCTCATCCGTATTGGTGGTGACTTCGCTGGCCAAGGCGATTTGCAGCGCGCTGAAACTACGATCAGTACATCGGGAACACGCATCCGCGCTGACGGGTTAACCAACGGAGATGGCGGCCGCATCGTCCTTTGGTCTGACATCTACACGGAAGTTTCCAGCAACCTCTCTGCGCGGGGTGGCGACACAAGCGGACATGGCGGATTTGTCGAAGTCTCCTCTAAACGCACTCTAAGTTACTCCGGTTTGACAGACACACGTGCGCCAGTGGGTTCAACAGGGACTTTGTTGTTGGATCCCACGGATATTACCGTAGACGCTGGAACCGGACCTAACGGCGAAACAACCATCGAAAACAATTTGGCTTTGACCAATGTTACGTTGGACACATTCAACCTCCCCGACCAAAGCGAACCTGGAAACATAACCATCAATGCAGATATTGATTGGTCGTCTGGGTACACTTTGACTCTGGATGCTGACAACCAAATTATTCTGAATGCCAGCCTGAATGGTGGCGCCACCGGTAACGTCATTCTCGAAACTGTCGGAAGCATAAGCCCAGAAACAATTTTTGCGGCCGATGGCCAATCCATAACAGCGAACGAACTTTCAATTTTCAATGCTATTTGGAATGAAGTTGATCCGAACCTGACAACCTTGAACGTGTCAAATTTCGTGTTAGGAGGCACCACATTCCTTCGGGCTACGGGTGGAGATGGCTCAACTGCATCCCCGTTTGTGTTGGTCGATGTGTTTGGCCTTCAAGGGATAGATACCGGATCCTTAAACGGCGCTGATTTCGTATTGGGTGGCGACATTGACGCCAGTGCGACCAGAAACTGGACAAATGGTAACCAAACAGGGTTCACACCTATCGACAACTTTTTCGGGAACTTTGACGGCGACGGCCACACCATTTCCGGATTGTTCGTAAACTCTGACAACGGAGAGGCGTTTTCTGACATTGGTGGCCTGTTCAACGTAATTTCCGAAGGATCGTCTGTTCGCAATTTGACCCTTAGCAATATCGATATCACCGGTAACAATGTCGGCGGTTTGGTGGATACAAACCTTGGCGACGTTCAAAATGTGTCTGTAGATGGGCGCATTGATGCGCATGGAATTAGCGCCGGCGGGTTGGTCGGCGAAAACTTTGGTTCGATCCAAGACAGCCGCGCAAACGTGCAAGTGAACGCCAGCTTCGATTCTAACGCATCTCTCTTTTTGTCTGCAGGTGGGTTTGCTGGCGAAAACCTTGGAACGATTGATAGGTCACATGCGCTTGGCGACGTAAACGTTGTCAATACCAACAC
>CALHST010000219.1 GCA_938038825.1 uncultured Paracoccaceae bacterium
GGTGCCAAAACCGCCCGCTTGGATTTGGACAGGCCGGCAAAGACCATGTCGTATGACGCGACCAAATGCTCTTTCAAACTGTCATCCGACAAACCTGGCGGGCTGTACATCTGCAACCATTTGAGGCCTCGCGATGCCATATAAGGTGCGGGACGCATCCCGGGACTGTCTTGCAAGATGTCGAACGCCATCTGCGACGCTTTGAACGTGATGCCGGGGGTGTCTTCCTTGGTCCATCCGCATATGGCAAAGACCTTGCCGCCGATCTTCCAGACATCTGCGCCACCCCATTGCACGACATGAGTGGTGTGGGGGAGAGAAGCGCAAAATGCGTTAAAGTCGTCACGTGTCATGTATAGTAGCCTAGCAGTGGTGACGTGGCGCTGCTAGGCTCGGATCCATGAAAGAAACCGACTTGTACCAGCCTGTGAAAACCTTCCTTGAAGGGCAGGGATACGTCGTGAAGTCGGAAGTTGGGGCCGCGGATGTGGTGGCCATTCGTGGTGCCGAAGCCCCGGTAATTGTTGAGCTGAAATTGGCGTTTTCCTTGGCGCTATTCCACCAAGGTGTGGCGCGGTTAGGGGTGAGTGATGATGTTTATCTCGCCGTGGCGCACAAACCGGGGAAGCGGTTTGCAAAGTCCGTGAAGGATAACGTGAAGCTCGCGCGCAGGCTTGGGTTGGGTCTGATCGTCGTGCGGGTGTCAGACGGTTTGGTAACCGTGCAGTGCGACCCGGGCCCCTATGCCCCGCGCAAATCCAAAAAGCGCAGCGATCATCTGTTGCGCGAATTTGCCAAGCGGCAGGGGGATCCCAATGATGGGGGGCAAACCCGGCAGGGTTTGGTTACCGCCTATCGTCAAGACGCGATGAAAGTCGCGGTGTTTCTGTTCGAGATTGGGGCCAGCAAAGGGGCGGATGTGGCGCGCGAAACCGGAGTGGCGCAGGCCACGCGTATGATGCGGGATGATCATTACGGATGGTTTGAAAAGGTCGAAAAGGGGATCTATGGTCTTAGCCCCAAAGGGGCTGAGGCCGTCACGCAAGCGGGAAAATTGTTGGGTTCTTAAATCTAAAACGCCGCGCGTTGCAGCGTATAACCATCCTGTTGCAGCAAGTTCAAAAGCCCGAATTCTCCCGGTAGGTGGCCCGCACCCACGGCAATGACGCTGATACCGGGTTGCACGTTTTTCAACCGTTCCATCCACGCTTGATTGCGCGTCACAAGCAAGGCGTCCAGCATCTCATCAATAATGCGGTCCAACTCGGCAGGCGGCAAATCGATCTGCCGCTTTGCGACAATGCGGGTCATTTCCAATACCTCGACAGTGTTTTCGTCAAAGTAACTGGCGAGCAATGTTGTAAGACTGTCTTCCGCGACATCGTTGGGCAGAACGCCTAGCGTTAGAAAGTTAATCTGTTCTTCCATGGGTTCTGTGCCCATAAGGGAAAACAAGGTGTCATACGGTTCCAACGGCAATTGCAGGATGCCATGTGTTTCGGCGATATCGCCCAACATTTTGTCGAGCCCCTGAGCGCCAGATTGTGTTTGGGCAACTGCGCATGCGGGCAAAGACAACAAAAGTGACAGATACCAAGGCTGAAATTTGGCTGCCATAAAGGACGGGATCCCACGCGCAGTGGCAGCATCAGCCAAGGCGCGCCAGTCTTGATCCTCCATTAAGTCTGGCAAAGTTGGGCCTTCGGTTAGAAACAGCAATTCGGGTCGGTCAAGAACAGCGTCTTGCAGCTTTTTCTCTTCTGCCTTTGTCGCCTCGAGCCAAAGAGTGGTGGATTGCGCAATGATGGGGGCAAGCCGGTTTGCAATCGGGGTCAGCCGCGCATCCGGCATATGGACCGTCCCGACAATGTGCAACGTGATCCCTGCGCGCGTGGCAACCCAATGATTCCCTTGCGCAAATGGCGTTGTCGCCACCCGTTGATTCAGCGCCAAACGCTCTGTTTCCGAAAGAGTTGCGCGCAGATCAACGCCGCTGCATTGGGCAAAAGCGGCGCCTGAAAAACAGACACAGACACTCAACATGACAAGAAAAAATCGCATGCAAAGCGGGGTAGCGAGAAGCACACAGGCCTGCAAGGGGGAGCATTTCATCTTTTACGTCAATTTTGACGGATGCGTGTCGGGGATCATCAAATACGCTGAAATAGGTGTCTGACAGGCGGCTGACGTGGTGCACGGCGCTGCCGATGTTGGAGCGGCGTGCCATTCAGAAAATTTTCAATAAATTTTTCCAACATGTTGCTGTTGACTCGTGGCGGGGCTTTCCATATCTCCCTCCCGTTATCACTCGGACTTGATGAGTGCTAACGGCCCTGTTTCCAGGGTCTTGGGAGATAACTTTGAGCCTTAAGGAGCTGCAAAGATGGCATTACAACCTCTTCATGACCGGGTGCTCGTGCGCCGTACTGAAAGCGAAGAGAAAACAGCGGGTGGTCTGATCATCCCTGATACCGCGAAAGAAAAACCTTCTGAAGGTGAAATCGTGGCTGCAGGCCCCGGTGCGCGTAAAGACAGCGGCGAGCTGATCGAAATGGGCGTAAAAGCGGGTGACAAAGTTCTGTTCGGCAAATGGTCCGGCACAGAAGTGTCCGTCGACGGCGAAGAACTGCTGATGATGAAAGAATCCGACATCATGGGGATCATCTCGTAAGCAGTCTTTTTCAAGACGCGTGAGCTGAAGCTCACCCTACGTGATTCTCAAATCTTTATTCTCAAAGGAGAAACGACATGGCAGCTAAGGAAGTCAAATTTGACACCGATGCCCGCAATCGCATGCTCAACGGCGTGAACATCCTCGCCAATGCGGTTAAAGTAACCTTGGGTCCAAAAGGCCGGAACGTTGTTCTGGACAAATCCTTTGGCTCCCCGCGTATCACCAAAGATGGTGTATCGGTCGCAAAAGAGATCGAACTGGAAGACAAGTTCGAAAACATGGGCGCACAGATGGTCAAGGAAGTTGCTTCCCGGACCAATGACGAAGCAGGCGACGGGACAACAACCGCGACTGTTCTGGCACAAGCCATCGTCAAAGAAGGCATGAAAGCGGTTGCCGCTGGCATGAACCCAATGGATCTGAAGCGTGGCATCGACACAGCGACAGCAAGCGTTGTTGCCGCGATCAAAGCGGCGTCTCGTGAAGTGAAAGACAGCGACGAAGTTGCACAGGTTGGTACAATCTCTGCAAACGGCGAAGCCGAAATCGGTCAGCAAATCGCAGGCGCGATGCAAAAAGTTGGCAACGAAGGTGTGATCACTGTTGAAGAGAACAAAGGCCTGGAAACAGAAACCGATGTTGTTGAAGGCATGCAGTTCGACCGCGGCTATTTGAGCCCATACTTCGTGACCAATGCAGACAAAATGACAACCGAGCTGGAAGATTGCATGATCTTGCTGCACGAGAAGAAATTGTCGTCTTTGCAGCCAATGGTCCCCCTGCTTGAGTCTGTTATTCAGTCGCAAAAGCCACTGTTGATCATTGCAGAAGACGTGGAAGGCGAAGCCCTGGCGACTTTGGTTGTGAACAAACTGCGCGGCGGTCTGAAAATCGCTGCTGTTAAGGCACCCGGCTTTGGTGATCGTCGTAAGGCGATGCTGCAAGACATCGGTATCCTGACCGGTGGTCAAGTGATCTCTGACGATCTGGGCATGAAGCTTGAGAACGTGACAATGGACATGCTGGGCACAGCCAAGCGCATCCAGATCACAAAAGACGAAACAACTGTCATCGACGGTGCAGGCGAAAAAGCCGAGATCGAAGCGCGTGTTGCGCAGATCCGTGGCCAGATCGAAGAAACCACATCCGACTACGACCGTGAGAAGCTGCAAGAGCGCGTTGCCAAACTGGCAGGCGGTGTTGCTGTGATCCGTGTTGGTGGCATGACAGAAGTTGAAGTCAAAGAGCGTAAAGACCGCGTTGACGATGCCCTGAACGCGACCCGCGCTGCGGTTCAAGAAGGTGTTGTTGTTGGCGGTGGTGTTGCACTGGTGCAAGCTGGCAAGTCGCTGGACGGTGTTAAGGGTGCAAACTCTGACCAGAACGCAGGTATCGCGATTGTGCGTAAAGCCATCGAAGCGCCTTTGCGTCAGATTGCTGAAAACTCCGGCGTTGACGGTGCGGTTGTTGCGGGCAAAGTCCGTGAAAGCGACGACACATCCTTTGGTTTCAATGCGCAAACTGAAGAATATGGCGATCTGTTTGCATTCGGCGTGATCGACCCTGCCAAAGTTGTTCGTACAGCTCTGGAAGACGCGGCGTCTATCGCAGGTCTTTTGATCACAACGGAAGCTATGGTTGCTGACAAGCCTTCGAAAGATGGCGGTGGCGCACCAGCGATGCCTGACATGGGCGGCATGGGCGGCATGATGTAAGCAGCGGAAACGCACTTACAAAGTTTCTGAAAGAGGCTGCTTCGGCGGCCTCTTTTTTTGTTGCGAGGCCTTGGGAATTTGCCGTCGGTGGTTGGTCTGTTTCGCTGCGCGAAAGGCGCCCACCCACCGACCCTGCGAAGGCTGCCATAAAATGCGCAACTTGAGTCCTTGGTGCAGACATAATTTCTAGCAATGCGTGTTGTGTTGGATTTCAGGAGGTCTGTTTTGACACGTTTTTCTTTTATCATGGCACTCGCACTTGCTGCGGCGGGCACACCTGTCGCTGCGCAAGAAAAAGCGTTTGTTGGATATTACATCAAGTCAAAGACACAAACCGTTGACGGAACCATGCTGGTCGATGGGTATACACCCAAAGAAGTGATGGGATTTGTGCGCGCTGACTGCGCGTCGCGTCAGGTTGGTCAGATGGTTTATGTTGGCAAGACGTATCGAAAACGTGGTCATAGGTTCCAAAAATTTCGCGCGTCATGTGTCGGGGGGCCAAGCCAAGATGTTGTTTCGGGAACTCGGCTGACTGTTGAAGTCGAGCGGATGCCAGATGGGCGCAACATGTTTGAATACACCTTCGCGCGGAATGGCAACATTGGGTATCATCGTGAAATTCGATGAGGTGAGTTTGAAATTGGTGGTGGGGTGACGGCGTCGAACTTTGCGACCTTTGCCGGATAGACACCGTTACCGCTGTGTGTCACGGTTTTGACATGCAGCATCACGTTTTCATTTGCACACTCAGCGCAGTTATGGCGGTGACCCCGGCTATTTTACAGGCATCCGAGGATTGTACTGCGGATGCGATGATCGTGTTTGACGGCTCTGGTTCGATGGCGGAGATGGGGTTTAACGACTTGGCGAACCCCCGGATTTTGGACGCGCGCGAGGCAGTACGCGATGCGATGCCGTTTATTGCTCCGATCCGGCGGGTGGGTTTGATCACTTATGGGCCGGGCGTGGGCGAGTCTTGTGCTAATATTTCGCTAAAATTCGCCCCAGAGCCGGATGCCGGTGCCCGTGTTACGGGTGAAATTGATGCGCTGGAGCCATCGGGGGAAACTCCGTTGACCGATGCGGTACAAGAGGCCGCGCGGGTGCTTGATTTCACCAACAAGGCCGGCATGGTGGTTTTGGTCACAGATGGCAAAGAAACCTGCGGCGGAGCACCCTGTCAACTGGCCGCCGCGCTTGCAGCAGATGCTCATGACCTGACTGTGCATGTGATTGGTTTCAAAGTGCGCAGCGATCATTTTGGGTGGAACAGTGAGGTTGCCAACGGCGCCGGGGCCACCACCGTAGCGGAATGTCTGGCAGATCAAACCGGTGGGCGCTATGTCCCTGCGGAAACTGTGGAAGATCTGGCTGAGGCGCTAGAGGATACCCTGGGTTGCCGCCTGATTAGCCGCGCCCGGTTCGATAACACACAAGGCCGCACTTGACAGATAAGGACTGCTGCATGCTTGGTTATTGGACACTGTGTTCGTCAGGGGTTTCCTCTTTGTATCGCGAGGCTTAGCGTCCGTCATATGTATGTTATTCTTTTGACCGCCCTCACCATGTTGGCCTTTGCCATGAACTCTATTCTGAACCGCGCGGCGGTGGATGGAGGGTTCGCCGATGCGTCGGCTTTTGCGCTGGTACGCGTTGTGGCGGGGGTGCTTGTGCTAGGCATGATCATGGCGGTCAAAGGCGGACAGCTTGAGGTTCTGTCGTGGCGGCGCTGGGGTGGGGCGGTTGCCTTAGCTGTTTATATGATTGGCTTCTCGCTCGCCTATCTCAGTCTGGATGCGGGAGTGGGGGCTTTGATCCTGTTTGGCACTGTCCAGATCGTATTGTTCCTGCATGGGGCAAAGACCGGAGCCCCTCCGGAAAATCATCAAGTGGCCGGGGCCGCAGTTGCGTTTTTGGGGCTATTGCTTGCGCTTTGGCCTGACGGTGGCGCGTTTGGATCTGCCATGGGGGCTGTTTTCATGCTGTTGGCGGGGATTGGTTGGGCTGCCTATACCATTGCGGGGCGCGGCGCACAGGATCCAGTTTCCGCCACTGCCACCCATTTCCTGTTGTCGATGCCATTTCTGGCCGTGTTGTTGTTACAACCGGGTCTGACCATGACCCCAATCGGATGGGGGTTGGCGTTTTTGTCGGGCGGCGTGACTTCGGGCATGGGGTACGCCTTGTGGTATTACGTGTTGCCCAGTTTGCCCGGTGCCCGGGCGGCAGTTGTTCAACTGAGCGTACCCGTGTTGGCAATCCTGCTTGGGGCGGTGCTGTTGGGAGAACCCATCGGGTTAAAAGTTGCGATGTCGGCGGCCTTGGTCATTGGTGGGATCTGGGTGGCTTTGCGCAAATAGCGCGGCCATTTTATCAGGTCACAATACGTTCCAGTGGATCGTAAAGCGGTATGTCCCACGCGGAAAACGCATGTCTTTTTAAGCTGTCCGGCTTGACCCGCAAATTGGCCAGGTCTTCGGGGCTGACCCAATGGCGGTCGGTGACAATGCCTTCGGGGTCTGTCCAATCATCAGAAAGGTTGCCCGCAACAAGCGTGCATCGAAAGAACAGTTCGACTTGATGAAACCCATGATCCGGATCGTGAAATTCGTTGACCAGACACATTGGCCCCACCGAAATTTCCAAGCCTGTTTCTTCCAAAATTTCCCGTTTCAAGTTATCTGGAAGGGCGCTGTGCAGTTCTACGCCGCCGCCCGGAGCGCATAGCAGATCGCTTTTGCCATTTGGCCAAGCATTGACCAGTAACAATTTGCCATTGTGCACAAGAATGGCGCGAACAGCGAGACGAGGGTATTTTGTTTGCGACATACTCTATGCTTGGCAGCAGGAAGACACTATCTCAAGCGCTATGATACGGATTGCGATCTTATTTTTTCTTTTGGCAGGCCCGGCTGCTGCAGAGCGGTGTGCGGTGTTGCTGCATGGGTTGGCGCGTACGGAGGCCAGCCTTTTGGTCATGCAAGAGGCATTGGAAATGGACGGTTGGCGTGTGGTGCGTCCCGGGTATCCATCGACCAAGGCACCCATTGAAGAACTGATGAAGATCATCCCACGCGCTGTTGCGACCTGTGGGACCGAACGGGTGGATTTTGTGACCCATTCTATGGGCGGGATTATGTTGCGGGTTTGGGCCGCAGAAAAGGGCGATCCCCGTATCGGGCGTGTTGTGATGTTAGGCCCCCCCAATCAGGGCAGTGAAGTTGTGGATCAATTTGATGATCTGGCCAGTTTCGAATGGATTAATGGCCCGGCAGGCGCGCAGATGGGAACAGGGCCTGACAGCTTGCCCCGCAGCTTGCCACCTGTCCCATTCGAGGTTGGGATCATCGCGGGGAACCAATCTTTGAACCCGGTGTTTTCAGCGATCTTGCCGGGGGCGGATGATGGGAAAGTGTCTGTTCGTGCGACAGGTGTTCAGGGTATGAAAGATCATTTGGTGCTGCCGGTGACACATACATTCATGATGAACAGCGCCTTGGTTTTGGCCCAAACAGTCGAATTTTTGGAGCACGGGAAATTCGACAAAGACAAAACTTGGTTTGACGCGGTGATTGAACGATTTGGCTGCGAAGACGGAAACTGCATTTGGAATCAGAATGCTGAGCGTTGAATTTGTTGGTGGCGCGGTTCTGGGGGAAGAAGGGCTTGTCGACCGGTCACTGGCGATAGAGGCCGGTCTGATCGTAGAGACGGGTCCGCAGCGGCAGGTGGATCTCACAGGTTTTACAGTGCTGCCAGGCATCGTGGATCCGCATGGGGATGGGTTTGAACGCCACGTTGCGCCGCGCCGGGGGGCCATGAAAGACGTTGCCGCTGGCGTGCGGGCAGCAGAAGCAGAGATGGCGGCCAATGGGATCACAACAGGTGTTCTGGCTCAGTTTGTAAGCTGGGAAGGCGGTCTACGTGGCGCAGAGTTTGCCGACAAAGTCTTTTGTGCAATCCGCGATGCCGGCGCAATAACGGACTTGCGTGCGCAGCTGCGGTTCGAGACTCATTTGTTAGACATGTATGAGGCGCTGCCTTCGCGACTGGCAGACTGGAATGTGTCTTACGTGGTGTTCAATGATCATTTGCCCCATGATCGTTTAGCTGTAGGAACAACCCCGAAGCGTTTGGTGGCGGAAGCCTTGCGGGCAGGGCGCAGTCCAGAAAAGCACCATGATTTTCTGAAAGAGCTTCATGCGCGCGGTTCGGATGTACCGGCCGCCTTGGATGCGTTATGCGCGATATTGGCCCGGCAAGGCGTGTGCATGGGCAGTCACGATGACAATACGCAAGCACAACGGGAGGCTTGGGCCGCGCGGGGTGTGCGCATCGCTGAGTTTCCAGAAACACTGGAAGCAGCAGAAGCCACCGGTGATGTGATCCTTGGCTCGCCCAATTTGGTGCGGGGAGGATCGCATAAAGGCAACGTATCCGCATTGGATGTGATCATGATGGGGGCCTGTGACGCGTTGGCGTCTGATTATCACTACCCAAGCTTACGCCGCGCGGCATTGTTTTTGGCCGAGACTTTGGGTTTGGCCGCCGCATGGGATTTGGTCAGCAGTGGCCCCGCGCGCGTGCTGGGCTTGTCTGATCGGGGGACGTTGATTGCCGGAATGCGCGCGGATTTGGTAATTTTGGACAGCAACAACCGTGTTGCGGCGACGATCTCGGGTGGGCGTGTCAGTTATTTGACGGGTGATCTGGCCGCGCGATTTTTAGGGTGATCAAGATGTGCGGCTGCGCCGCGTTCCTTTTTAATTGGGATGAGGAGGGCGCTGCCCTCCTCAAACGCCTCCCGAGGTATTTGAGACCAAAAGAAGGTTTTAAGATTTTGTGAGGATGGTGTTCACGTGACCCATTTTGCGGCCCGGTTTGGCGTCTGCTTTTCCGTATAGGTGCAGGGCTGTGTTTGATTTCACAGCAAGGTTTGCCGTGGCATTGATATCATCACCAATCAGGTTCAGCATTTCCACATCCGCATAGCGGGTGGCATCCCCCAATGGCAGGCCGGTGACCGCCCGAATGTGTTGCTCGAACTGATCGACAGTGCATCCGTTTTGCGTCCAATGGCCGGAATTGTGCACGCGCGGGGCAATCTCGTTCACGATAAGACCACGGGGTGTGACAAAGAGTTCGACGCCAAGTACGCCGACATAATCCAGCGCGTTCAGGAGTTTGGCCGCCATAAGAACAGCATCTGTGCGCTGGGCGGCAGATAGAGTGGCGGGCACAGTTGTGGTGTGCAGGATGCCGTCTTTGTGCACGTTTTCGCCAGGGTCAAAGCAGGCGACAGCGCCATCAAGGCCGCGGGCGGCGATGACGGACACTTCGTGGGTGAAATTGATAAAGCCTTCCAGAATAGCAGGGGCGCCGTTCATGCCAGCGATGGCTGTGGTTGCATCTTGAGGCGTTGTGAGACGCGCTTGGCCTTTGCCATCATATCCAAAGCGGCGGGTCTTGAGGATAGAAGGCGTGCCAATTGTGTCTATGGCTTTGCTGAGTGCGGCAGAATCCGGGATGTCCGCATAGGGAGCTGTGTTCAGCCCAAGATCGCGCAGATAATCTTTTTCCACGAGCCTGTCTTGAGAGATGCGCAAGGCTTCGCGCCCAGGTCGAATAGGGCAGAGGGTCTCGAGCGTGTCCAGCGCAGATGTGGGGATATTTTCAAATTCATAGGTGATGACATCAACCGCATTGGCAAATGCTGTGAGCGCATCCGTGTCTTCATAGGGTGCTGTTGTCAGCCCGTGGGCCACGTGTGCGGCCGGGGGTTCTGTGCCCGGCTCAAAGATATGAGATTTATAGCCAAGACGAGACGCGGCAACAGACAGCATGCGGCCCAATTGCCCCCCGCCCAAGATGCCGATGGTACTGCCTGCGGGAAGGATATCAGTCATCTGTGGGAACCTCAGGGATGGATGCAGACAGGGCTGACCGCCAATCATCCAGACGCTGGGCAATACCGGCGTCTTGCAGCGCAAGGATGCCCGCTGCCATCAAAGCAGCATTGGCCGCACCCGCAGCTCCAATGGCCATGGTCGCCACGGGAAAACCACGGGGCATTTGCAGAATGGAATACAAGGAATCAACACCGGACAAGGCTTTGGTTTGTACAGGCACCCCAATCACAGGGATACGTGTCTTGGAGGCCATCATGCCGGGTAAATGTGCCGCCCCGCCAGCCCCCGCAATGATCACTTGCAGTCCATTGTCCACAGCGTTGCGCCCATAATCCCAAAGCCGATCGGGCGTGCGATGCGCCGAGACGATGCGCGTTTCATACGCAATGGCGAGATCATCCAGCAACGTGGCGGCCTCTTTCATGGTGGCCCAGTCAGATTGGCTGCCCATAATGATGCCAACAGGTGGTTTTGACATGTGCGTAAAGCCCCTTAGATGTGAAGCGGCGCACTATAGGCATGGATGCAGGTTACGCAATGATGTCTGGTGTCAGACGGTCTTCGATCATGGCGATCCGGTCTTTGATCTGCAGTTTTTTCTTTTTTAATCGCTGTAAAGTCAGCTGATCAAAGGTGCCGGTATTCTGCAAAGCCTGAATGGCCTCATCCAAATCGCGATGTTCTTCGCGGAACACGTCCAGTTCCACGCGCAACACATCTTCGGTTTTCATCGAAAGGTCAGAAGGAGCGTTCATGGGTGCGAAAATTAACCGAGTCAGGACAGTTGCCACACTATACCGTGTGCAAGGGTGTGCGGCTAGGTCTTGTCGCAGAGAAGCTTAACGCCCATATTGATCAGGCAAGGTCGCCAAAACGGGGCCGCGCCTCACACTGTCGCTTGGATATAAGGACGTGTCGCTATGACAAAATTGACGCTGGCTTCCTATCCCCACATGTTGGGATTTGAACAGCTTGAACGGTTGTTGGAACGCACAGCCAAAAGTTCAGACGGGTATCCCCCGTTCAATATTGAACAAACGTCGGACACCTCATTTCGCATCACCTTGGCTGTGGCCGGATTCGCGGATGCGGATCTGTCGATCACCGTCGAAGATCGCCAATTGGTGATCCGGGGTCGTCAGAACGAGGATATTGAGGGACGTATTTTTCTGCATCGGGGCATTGCGGGACGTCAGTTCCAGCGGGCCTTTGTGCTGGCCGATGGCGTAGATGTCGGTGACGCGCAGCTGGAAAACGGATTGTTGCATGTGGATCTTAGCCAAACGCGGCCAGAGACTGTGGTGCAAACGATCCAGATTAATTCAGGCAAGAAGGGATAAGGTTATGAATACTCCTTATGAATTTGGCGCTGAAAGTGAGCGTTTGGTTTATGTGAAAACCGTTGCAGTGGCGGATCTGCCCAGCGAGGTGCAAGAGCAAGCCGATGGGCGCGAACAGCTTTATTCAGTGCATTCAGAAGATGGCGCGCAATTGGCGTTGGTTTCGGATCGCAGCATGGCGTTTTCTTTGGCGCGCCAGAACGATTATCAACCTGTTGCAGTCCATTAAACCATTGGGCCGGGGCGTGCAGTTGATCGGCATTGCCCCAGTCTTACATCCAGGGTGGGCTGCGTGACGCATCTGTTTGCAGCTGTGTTTGCAGTTGGTTTGGTCGCTGCCTTTGCGGGATCCCCTGCTTTTGCGCAGACGCCGCGTGACTGCGTGGCCGCGCAAATGTCCGCCATGGGATTTTCGCCGAGTGCGGATACATGGACGGACCTTAAGCGCGCAGCCATACGATACCGCGAACAAGCCCCCCCCGACATTGAATCAGAACTCCCCCCGTTTTCTGCGCGTGCGGCGTTGGCATGGTGTCGGATTCTTGGGCAAAAGATCCCGGACTTGGCACAGCATTGGCCTGTGAATGCGGATCCCTTGATCTTTACAGACAGCGACGCAGCAGTTGCACAGGCAGCTTTGCTCGCTGGGCAAAAACGGGTCCGTAAGTTCATGCAAACGGAATACGGGATCGTTTTGGCGGGTCGATACGCAGTGGCGGCGGCAGAAACAGATCGAGTCCTGATGCGCATGGTCAACAAGGCGTTGCGCAATCAAGGCAAGCGGGGCGGGCGTTTGAACACAGACGTGTCCCGGTTTTGCAATGATCGCCGTGTTGGGGGATTTGCCGGGCGGCATTTCATCGGGTTGTGTTGGCCACCAGCACTCGAGGGTGAGCCGCGCTATGATCATCTTTTGCGCTCTGGACTGCTGCCCGTTTTGGCACATGAAATGATGCATCAAGCACAATATGAGCTGACAAATGATATTCCCAGCCAGCGTATGCCGGATGGATCCGACTTTTTGCTGGGCCCGGCATGGATGGTCGAAGGTGCCGCCGAATATTTAGAGTTGCAATTTGTAACGGGGCCGATTGCCTTTGAAGGCACTGCCTTATTCAACTTGCAGTCTTCTGCGCGGCGCACTCAGGTGAAGTTGCGTGATTTACGTCAATCCGGTGCTGTCTCGGGGGGGCGGGCCTATGGCACCGCGCGCTTTGCAGCCGTGTTATTGGCGCAAAAACATGGGGGACGGGCGTTGTTTGACTATTTTACTGCGCTGGGCACCACATTAGATCGGGACCAAGCGTTTCAAGAGGTGTTTGGCCAGCCGATGGCGGAATTCGAACAGGAATTTGAAACGCTGAGGCGTGATTTTGGATTGGCAGAAGCATATGGGGCGAAGTGATGGCCATTGAATTTGATTGGGTGGATGCCTTTGCAGACCGTGCTTTTGGCGGCAATGGATGTGCAGTGTTGCATGGCGGTGCGGATTTGCCGGACACGACATGCATGAATGTGGTGCGTGAGACGTCCTTGGTGGAATGCACTTACACGGGGCCTTCGGACATCGCGGATATGCGTGTCCGGTACTTTTTGGCGAGCCGAGAAATCCCCTTTGCAGGTCATCCAACAATTGCCACTGTCGCGGCGATGCGCCACCGGGGCCTGATCGCGGATGGGGCCCTGACCTTGGAAACTTTGGCAGGGGTGATCCCGGTTTCTGTCAAAGGGGATCATGTGTCGATGGTTCAGGTTGCGCCTGATTTTGGGACAATGGTGCCCAAAGACATTGTTGCCGCTGCTGTGGGGTTAGAGCCGGGTGACATTGTGGCAGAGCCGCAGATTGTGTCGACCGGTCTGGCATTCTGCATCACTGTATTGAAATCACGCGACGCACTGGAACGCGCCGCATTGAATGCCGAGGGTTTGGCGCAGTACTTCCGCTATGTGAACGCGCCGGGAACAGACATGATGGAACCGTTCCTTGTGGTACAAGACGGTGCGACATCCGCAGCGGACACATATTCGCGCTTGTTGCTGGCACCACCCAGCCCACCGGAAGACCCGTTCACGGGATCCGCGACAGGGGCCATGGCGTCCTATCTGTGGGCCAACGGATTGATCGACTCGCCTCGGTTTGTGGCTGAACAAGGCCACGGGATGGGACGACCCGGCCAAGCCGATGTCGAAGTTCTGGGTCCGCGCGATCAGATCGAAGGCGTGCGGGTGTCGGGCAAAGGCTATGTGCTGATGTCAGGCCAGATGCACCTGTAAGCATCACTGTTTGCGGGGTTTCGCACGCAACGTGGGATCCGCTTGGGTGGGGTCTTCGGGCCAGGGATGTTTGGGATAACGCCCTCGCATATCCTTGCGCACGTCCGCATAAGAGCTTTGCCAAAACCCCGGAATATCCAACGTCGTTTGAACCGGGCGTTTGGCGGGGGACAGCAAAGTAACCTTCAAAGGTTGCCCGGCGATTGTTGGGTGCCGCGTCGTGCCAAACATCTCTTGCAGGCGCACCGAAATTTCGGGGATCTCTTGTCCGTAATCGACTGGAACAGCGCGGCCAAGCGGAGTGGTGAAACTGGGCGGTACTTGGGAATCAAGGACCTGCATCTGGGGCCAGTCCAACATCGCGCGCAAGGCAGGCAGGATATCAAACCCAAACCAATCCCCCTTGGTGCGCAGGCCTGACACGTGGGGCAACAGCCAGGTTTCCAGATTGGCCATCAAGGTTTCGTCATCCATCCCGGGTAAGTCGATTCCCCCGGCGCGCCCAAGGGCCACACGAGCCCGAAACCGGTCCGCACCTGCCGTGGGGCGCAAGCCAAGGTAGCGCACGCCGTCAAGGAAAGCTGTGGCAATCGCCTCGGACGGGGCGTCTTTCCAGATTTGATCTTGCAAGGGAATGGCCCCAAACCGTTCTTGGCGACGCGCCACCACCCGATCATCCCGGCGGGACCACTCACACATGGCGTGCCATACGATTTGATCGGCGAACAGCGCGCGCAATCCGCTTTCGGTGATGGGAACGGCTTGGCGAATGCGGGCATCGCGTCGGTCGCCATCCAAATCTGTTGTCACCAAAAGGCGTTGGCCGCTTAAACCATCGCCATCGTGAAAATGCGCCCCTTTGCCGCCGGACAACAGGTAGCGCGGCGCATCTCCCTTGCGGCGCAATCCGACGCGATCTGGATAGGCTAGGGCGGCCATCTCGCCAATATCCAATGCGTTGGCTTTGGTGTCTTTACAAAGGGCGGACAACCGTTTGCTTTCCGTTTTTATGCGCGCGGCAACTGGGCCTGACAGCCCTTGGCGCAGGGCAGTCACACGACGGGCCAGATCGCTGCCAGCGTCCGGCATGGGGTCGCGTTCAGACAACAACGCGGCCAGTACGGCTGCTTGGGGCCCGGCGCGCGACAGCATATGTGCAAGGCGCGGGTGCAGGGGCAATTTGCTAAGGGTTTTGCCGTGGGGTGTGATCCGCCCTGCATCGTCCAACGCATCCAACATGTGCAGCACCGATTGCGCCTCGCCGTAGTTGCCTGCGTTGGGTTGATCCAGAAACGCCAGATCTTGGGGGGCCGCTCCCCATTGCGCCAGTTCCAGAACAAGTGGCGCCAAGTCTGCAGTTTCAATCTCCGGGGGCGCAAAGGCCGCCATCGCGCCTTCTTCGCCTTTGCTCCACAACCGATAACAGGTGCCGGGCCCCACACGACCTGCGCGCCCGGTGCGCTGGGTGGCTTCGGCGCGACTGCAACGTTCTGTGACAAGGCGTGACATACCCGAGGCAGGATCAAATCGGGCACGCCGGGCGCGCCCTGCATCCACGACGATGGAAATGTCGGGCAAGGTTAACGAGGTTTCCGCAATGGCAGATGCCAAAACCACTTTGCGCCCTTGAGTAATAGGCTGAGTGGCCCGCCGTTGGTCTTGGAAGGGAAGTGCGCCGTAAAGGGGCAAGAGCACGCAATCTTGTGGTAAGCGGGGTTTCAACGCAGACAGGGCACGTCTGATCTCGGGTTCCCCCGGAAGGAACGCAAGAATTCCGCCATCGCCGGACCGTGCGGCAATGTCGACCAGATTATGAAAGGCAGGTTCCCATCGCGACGCGCCCAAAGGTTTGGGCAAGTTCACCACATCAACCGGAAAGCTCCGCCCTTCAGAGGTCAGGATCGGGGCCGAGATGAGGTCCGCCACAGGGGCCGCATCCAGCGTCGCGGACATGACCAGCAGTTGCAGATCGTCGCGCAAGGCCCCGGCCACATCAAGGCACAGCGCCAGACCAAGGTCCGCAGTGAGGGAGCGTTCGTGAAATTCGTCAAAAATCACGAGTCCGACACCGGGCAAGTCCGCGTTTGATTGCAGCATCCGGGTCAGGATGCCTTCGGTCACCA
>CALHST010000220.1 GCA_938038825.1 uncultured Paracoccaceae bacterium
AGGCGGCGGAGTTTCCAGTGCCATCGGTTCCTGGCAATCAGTGGGACGTTTGGGCGGATTTGCAGAAAGAGCGTATTGACCTCATCGTGCAACCCACTGAAGGGCGGCGCAAAAACATGCTTCTTGCGGATATGGACAGCACCATGATCCAGCAGGAATGCATTGATGAGCTTGCCGAAGAGGCGGGTGTAGGAGCCAAGGTCAAAGACATCACCGCCCGCGCAATGAACGGCGAGTTGGATTTTGAAGGTGCGTTGGACGAACGTGTTGGCCTGCTGAAAGGCCTGCCCGAAAGTGTCATCGACAAGGTTCTGGCCGAACGGATCACTTATATGCCCGGCGGTGACGTGTTGCTGGCAACGATGAAGGCGAACGGAGCTTATGCCGCATTGGTGTCGGGCGGGTTTACGGCATTTACCGGACGTGTTGCGACGCATTTGGGGTTTGATGAAAATCGGGCCAACACATTGCTGATCGAAAATGGGGTATTGTCTGGAAAAGCAGGTCGTCCAATTCTTGGAAAGCAGGCGAAAATTGACGCCCTAGAAGAGATTACGGCGCGCATTGGGATCGCGGAAAGCGACGTCATTGCTGTTGGTGATGGGGCTAATGATCTGGGCATGTTGGGCCGTGCTGGAACGGGTGTGGCTTTGCATGCAAAGCCTGCGGTTGCAGCACAGTGCGACGTGCGGATCAATCATGGGGATCTTACCGCGTTATTATATGTTCAGGGCTACAACAAAGAACAATTCGTGACGCCATGACCTGGATAACGCCAGCAAGAGACGCGGATTATCCTGCGCTTGGTCAGCTCATGTATCACACCGTGCGAAACGGGGCCTTTGCCTATACCGTGCCACAACGCGCAGCCTGGATGCCGCAAGTGCCTGCGGGTCCTCGGTGGCATGCTCGGTTAAGCAAAATGGATGTGCTGATCGCGCGTTCAATCTTTGGTCCCTTGGGGTTTGTGGGCATGACACGGCAGGGGTATGTTGATTTTGCCTATGTCAGCTCGACTGCGCAGGGGCGCGGCATATTTTGGGATCTGATGCAGGCGTTGACGGATCGCCATCCCGGGTCGCCGATGACCACACATGCTAGCCTTCATGCCCAACCAGCCTTTGCGAAACTGGGTTTCAAAGTCAAACATCATGAGGTCGTACGACGCAGAGGTCAGCGTTTGCGCAGGGCCTTTATGGCCCGTTTTTAGGATATTTCAGCGACTCAGGCTAAGATGGTGCCACTGAACACCCAAAGGGAGGGACATCACATGCCCAAATTTATTTTTGCCTATCATGGTGGCCACACGCCAGAAAACGAAGAAGAAGGTCAAAAAGTCATGGCCGCGTGGGGCGCATGGTTCACCGGAATGGGTGATGCCGTGGTGGATGGTGGCAACCCGGTTCTAAAGTCTAAAACTGTGACACGGGACGCGGTCACAGATGACGGTGGACCAAATCCATTGTCTGGATACACGGTTGTGCAAGCAGCGGACTATGACGGGGCCTGCAATATGGCCAAAGGCTGCCCAATGGTTGCGGATGGATCAGGGTCCGTTGAGGTGTGTGAGATCCACGAGATTTAGGATTTTAGGCTGGCTGAGAGTGGTCTTTTGAGGGTCGCGCCCTTTCACGCGACCACCCTAGTCACGCATCAACGTCACATCGAATTCCACATGTAAGAATGGCGTGTTCACTTTGCCTGACAACGCCAGGCCATCTGGAAATTCTGACGCCTGTTTTTCGACGTAGGTCATCACAAGATCATCGCGCACACCAAAGACGGTGTCCTGGTCAAGGTAAGGATCATCGGCGGGAAAAATCTCGGTCACGAGTGATTGAAAGCCCGGTGCTGTCACGATGTAATGCAGATGCGAGGGGCGCCATGGATGGCGGCCGCAAGCGCGCAAGATATCCCCCACAGGACCATCCGTGGGCACAGTATATTCAACCGGTTTTACGGTGGTGAACGCATATCGCCCATCGGCGCCTACAGTCATCAGGCCGTGGAAAGAGAACACATCCTGTTCATCGTCTTGGCTCGCATACAGCCCATTTGGCGCGGTCTGCCAAATGTCCAGCTGCGCACCGGGGATGGGGTTGCCATCGGTGTCTTTGATCACGCCTTCCGCCAACAAAAGCGGTCCGCCATAATGGCGCTTCATGTCGCCTCCCATGGCCAGTGGTGGCGCACCCGAGACATGGAACGGGCCAAGAACAGAGGACGACGTGGCCTCTGGGCTGGAATGCAGCATGTCCACCAGCGAAGACAGACCCAGCACGTCTGAGGCGAGCACAAATTCATGCCGGTCGGGGCTTTCAATGGCTGCGCAGCCTTCAAGAAATTCGATCCCTTTGCGCCACTCATCGTGGGTCAGGTTCGTGTCGCGTGCAAAATCATGCAGGTGTTTGACCAACGATCCCAAAACCTCGCGCATACGCGGATCGGTATCCTTTGACACATAGCCCATGAACACGTCTGTGATATTGTCTTTGGTCACGCTGCGCATGGTGGTCTCCTTAGAGTAAGGCGAGGCTGAGGATGGGGAATTCGATCAAGATGAACAAAACGATGAGCATCACAAAGGCGAACGGCAGCGCGCCCATGAATACGTCTTTCAGCGAGATACGATCGTCATTGATCGTAGATTTGATAACGAAACATGAAATGCCAAGTGGCGGGGTTAGCAGGCCGATCTCGGCCCCGACAACTGTCACAATACCGAACCAGATCAGGGACATGTCCATGGCTTCCACCAATGGCAAAAACAGCGGCACCACAATCAGGATGATCGAAGCCGTGTCCAGTAGCGTGCCCAGAAACAGCATCAGCAGCACATAGATCAGCATGATCGTCCAGAACGACGCCGCGTTCCCAGCCAACATATCCTGCAACTGGTTTGGTAACCCGGCGAGGCCCAGCATCCGACTATAGATTGAGGCGGCCGTGATCAGGAACAGAATGGCCGCAGTGATATGGCCTGTTTCCAGCAAAGCGTCCCAAAACGCCTTAGGGGACATGGATTTGCGCACCAAAGCGATGATCAGGGCCACTAAGGCCCCGGTCGCGCCCGCTTCGACCGCTGTGAGCCACCCTGTGTAGATGCCACCCAGAACGATCGTGATCAGGCCAAGGGTTGGTAGCGTCTTTGACGCGATCTCGCGGCGCGACATCCATTCGGTGTCCTCAACGATGCGCCCACCCACAAAGCCAGGAGTGAAGCGCCCCATAAACCAAATGGCACCTACATAGGCCACAGCCAACATGATGCCGGGGATGACCCCTGCAAGGAACATGTCGCCCACTGATTGCTCAGACACAAAGGAATAGATGATCAGCATTGCAGAGGGTGGAATGATCATGCCCAAAACAGACGAACCCGCAACGACACCGACTGAAAAGCGCGGATTGTAATCCTGTGCCAACATCTGCGGGACAGAGACTTTGGTGAAGACAGAGGCCGACGCAATAGACGACCCGGTCACAGCGGCAAACACAGCATTCGCCCCAACTGTGGCCATACCGATCCCGCCTTTGACCTTGCGAAACCGCATGGTCATCACTTCGTAGATGTCGCGTCCAAGCCCGGCCTTGGACACGATCAGCCCCATAAAGGTGAACAGGGGAATGGTGGCGAAACTATATTCCATCGCACTGTCACCCACAGCGATTTTCAGCAGGTTCAGCGCAAGCGTGAAGTTGTCCCGCATCAGCCAGATGGACACAAACGACACCATGCCAAGGGCCACGGGGATGTAAACGCCGGAATAGATCAGAAAGACGATGGCAACGACCGAGATCAGGCCAATCTCAATAGGCGTCATGTGGCGGGCTCGTCATGTTCCGGGGTGCGGATCAAATGGGGGCGGTCTTGTGCAGTGATGACCTTGAGCACAAAGATCAGGCAAGACAACGCAGTGCCCAGTGAAATCACAAGCTTGACCGGCCACCATGGCAGCGTGAACAACCCCGGCACGCCGAAATAGTCCTGTGTGGCCCACATATGCAGGAACTCAGGGAAGGTGATATAGGCGATCAGCCCCATGAAAATCGCAGAAATTGCATTGATGATGCGCCGCAGGTTCGCAGTCAGCGCAGGGCGCTTTCCGTGCAGCAGGTTCAAGAAGCCGTCAGAGCGTGTCAAACGATCCACGCGTACCACATCGGCCAGTTGCAGAAACACAATCAATACGACTGAGAATTGCACCATTTCATAGGTGCCCGGGATCGGCGACGAAAAGAAACCCCGCGCGATCACGTCGACATTCAGCACGACGACCAACCCCAACACGACAAGCGTGCCCAAAGCATTGGATGCAATCGCCAAGGAATTGGCGACCCGAGAGAGGCCAGCCACAATGGACTTGAGCATAAGGATACCCCTTCCCGGGTCGCCAATCTTTACTTGGTCGTCCAGTCGCGCACACCGGTAAATCCAGCGGCTTGCAACTTCCCAAGATAGGCGGCTAGCATTTCAGAGCCGTTCTCGCCTTTGTCATTCAACGTCTCAGCCCATTCTTGTGCGACGTTTGGCATAGCATTGGCCCAAGC
>CALHST010000221.1 GCA_938038825.1 uncultured Paracoccaceae bacterium
GTCAATGACGTGATGAGTGACACAAGGGCGCGCCACATCATGGATCAAAACATGAGTGGTGTTTGAACCCTTAAGTGCGTTCAACCCGGCCAAAACTGAATCAGCACGATCTGCACCACCCGGGACCGAGTGATCGACCCCTTTGATAGGGATTTGGTTTATGTCGTCTTGATGCAGGACCAAAACGATGTCGGTAATGTCGGGATGTGTGCTGAAAACATCAACCGTCCAGTCCAAAACCCGACGACCCAGAAGCGGTTGCCATTGTTTTGGGACATCGCCCCCGGCCCGGGTGCCACGCCCTGCAGCGACAATAATCGCAGAGATTTTACGGTCAGTCATAGCCTTAGCCCTAATCAGATGCCGACGGTTGCGGCAACGCCTTGGTCGCATTTGCTTAAAATTTGTGCATATGCTGAGAAATTACCAGCCCATTCCGCTGCATTCCGTTGAATGGTGAAAATTGCCGGGATAGGCGTGGGGAAAGACGAGGAACACATGTTGCCAAAACTCCAGCTAGGATCGGTCGAAATTACGCCCCCCATTGCGCTTGCGCCAATGGCGGGAATCACCGATCTGCCATTTCGAAATCTGGTGGCAGAGTTCGGTGCAGGATTGGTTGTGTCCGAAATGGTCGCGAGCACTGACATGCTGAACGCGCGTCCCGGCACGTTAGAACGGGCTGAGTTGGCCTTGGGCGTCGATGGGTCCTCTGTCCAATTGGCAGGCCGCGAAGCGCAGCCCATGGGCGAAGCCGCCAAAATGGTGGCCGGGCAGGGTGCGCGATTGATCGACATCAACATGGGCTGTCCTGCGAAGAAAGTGACCAATGGTTACTCCGGCTCGGCGCTGATGCGCGATCTGGATCACGCGCTTACTCTGATTGATGCCGTTGTGCAGGCCGTGGATGTGCCTGTAACCCTGAAAACGCGGCTTGGATGGGATGACGACACGCATAACGCGGCTGAATTGGCAAAGCGCGCGGAAGATGCCGGTATCGCAATGATCACCATTCACGGACGCACCCGTTGCCAGTTCTACAAAGGCCGGGCCGATTGGCATGCGATATCTGCCGTGAAGGATGCGGTGTCGATTCCCGTTCTGGCCAACGGCGACATTGTTGATACGCTGACCGCGCAGCGGGCGTTGGAACGTTCTGGTGCGGATGGGGTCATGATCGGGCGGGGCGCGCAAGGCAAGCCATGGATGCTCGCCCAGATCGCGCACGAACTTTGGGGAACACCTGCCCCTGTCATTCCAACTGGGCAGGCTTTTGCGGATATGGTCTGCCGCCACTATGACGCCATGCTCAGCTTTTACGGACAACATCTTGGGACACGTTGTGCGCGAAAGCATTTGGGTTGGTACATGGATACCGCGCAGACCCCACAAGAGCTGCGGCGCGAAATTTTGACGTCCGTCACTCCGTCCGAGGTTTTCAAAGCACTGCCGCAAGCCTTGGCAGGGGATGGCGGGCAACGATTTCCAAGGCAGGTCGCATGAACAAAGACATTGATCTTTGGGCGTCCTTGCCGGTTCCAGCAGTGCGCATTGATCAGAACGATGTGATCATCGACGTTAACACGGCCGCCGAAGGGTTTTTGAACACCTCGGCCAAGGCCACGCGGGGCATTCCGGTCTGGGATGTGATTGCAGTGGATGCGCCGCTGGAAGACGCCTTTGCACGGGCGCGTGCCAACGGCACGCCGCTGTTTGTGAATGACGTGGATGTGGGGTCTGGCAATCGCGCACCATTGCAATGCGGGCTGCAGATTGCGCCGATACTGGGTGCGCCGGGTGAGATGTTGATGATGATTTCGCCGCGGGAATTGTCGGGACGCATGACGCTGAACCATTCAGTGAAATCCGCGGCCCAATCAGCGATTGGTATGGCGGAAATGCTGGCGCATGAAATCAAAAATCCACTGGCCGGGATCACAGGAGCGGCGCAACTGATCAGCATGAATTTGGCGCCAGAAGATCTTGAATTAACAGATCTTATCGTCGAAGAAAGTCGCCGCATCGTAAAGCTGTTGGAACAGGTGGAGCAATTCGGAAACCTGTCGCCGCCTGCGTCCCAACCCGTCAACATCCATGACGTTTTGGACCGCGCGCGCCGCTCTGCGTTGCTGGGATTTGGAGCGCAAATGAAGATCATAGAGCAATATGATCCGTCTTTGCCCTTGGCCCTCGGCGATCCAGATCAGCTGTTACAAGTGATTTTGAACTTGTTGAAAAACGCATCCGAAGCAGCGGGTCAGCAGGGCGGAGACATCACTCTGCACAGTTATTTCGAACATTCTTTCCGCTTACGCCGTTCAGACGGAACGGGACAGTCACTGCCGCTGCAGATCGAAGTGATTGATGACGGACCCGGTCTGCCGCAAGACATCAAAGACGACATTTTTGATCCCTTTGTGTCTGGCAAAGAGAATGGCACGGGCCTTGGCCTGGCATTGGTGAGCAAAATTATCTCGGATCACAACGGTTGGATCTCTGTCAATTCAGTCCCGGGACGCACAGTTTTCAGAATTTCATTGCCGCGTGCGGCAGGAACGCCTTTTACGCAGGAGTAAACGATGGACGGAACGGTATTAGTCGCGGACGATGATCGCACCATTCGCACGGTGTTGACCCAAGCGTTAACGCGCGCAGGGTGTCGGGTGCACGCGACCTCCAGCTTGACCACCTTGATGCGTTGGGTTGGCGAAGGAAAAGGCGATGTGGTCATTTCTGACGTTATGATGCCGGATGGTAATGGGTTAGAAATGCTGCCCAAGATCGCAGAAGACCGCCCCGGTTTACCCGTGATCGTAATATCAGCCCAAAACACCATTATGACAGCCATCCAGGCCGCCGAGGCCGAGGCGTATGACTATTTGCCCAAACCGTTTGATTTACCGGACTTGATGAAGCGCACCGCGCGCGCCTTGGATGCGCGCCAAACCCCGACACGGGTTGCCGCAGACGATGATGGGCGGCCCGAAGAACTGCCATTGGTCGGACGCACCGAGGTGATGCAGTCGCTGTACCGTGTTGTGGCCCGCGTGATGAACACGGATTTGCCTGTTCTGATTTGGGGCGAAAGCGGCACCGGAAAAAGTTTGATCGCCCGTGCCATCCACGACTTTTCTGACCGGCGTAATTTGCCGTTTCTTGCAGCAAACGCAGTTGATTTGTCGGACCTTGAAGGTCCTGCACGTGTGCTGGCGCGGGTCAAAGGTGGCACGTTGCTGATCGAAGAGATTGGCGACATACCCTTGGAAGTGCAGGCGCGTATCGTTCAGATGATGGATACGCCGGGGGATTACATGCCCCGGTTTTTGGCGACGTCGCAGTCTGATCTGACCAAAGCCATGGAACAAGGTTTGGTGCGCAAAGACCTTTTCTATCGCTTGTCCGGTGCCACGCTATCCGTGCCTTCTTTGCGCGAACGGGTCGAAGACATCGCGCTGTTGTCGGATTATTTCCTGACCAAAGCAGAAAAAAGCAGCGGCACAATGCGTGTCTTGTCGTCCGGTGCGCGCGAGATTCTGCGCACCTATAGCTGGCCGGGAAATGTGCGCCAACTTGAGAATGCGATTCGCAGATTGTCGCTGACAAGTCGCGCGCCAGAGATCTCTGCTGGGGAAGTTGAACAAGTTTTGGGCGCTCAGCCGGAATTGGAACCGATGCGCGGAGCCGCCGCGACCAGCGAAAAGTTGGGCGCCTCTGTCGAGAGGCATTTGCGCCGTTATTTTGATCTGCACGGGAAAATGTTGCCACCTGCAGGGCTTTATCAGCGGATCTTAAGGGAAGTTGAACTCCCCATGATCGAGATTGCGCTGGAAGCGACCGGTGGAAATCAGGCCAAATGCGCCGACCTTTTAGGGATCAACCGAAATACTTTGCGTAAGAAGATAACAGACCTCGATATTCAGGTGACACGACGCCGCAAATTGATGTAAAACGGCCACATAAAGCGTGGCACCTGGGGAACACTCAGGAAAAGATCACGACATATGGTGTCAGGCGCGAGCAGCGCCACAAATTCGGCTGGAGGTCTGGTGGTAACCCAGACACGATCATTACGTTGGGCTCAGCTCAACCGCTTGCGGCGGACAAGACGCGTGCGCAATGCGGTCACCCTAGGGCTTGTGCTTTTGGGGCCGGCCTTGGCGTTGGCCACGTTCCTGATCTTGGGCCTGTTCGATCGTGGGGCGTCATCCCCGGCGCTTCGTCTGATTGTTTTGGCCGACCTGATCTATGTACTGGTGGTTGCGGCTCTTGTGGCGGCGCAAGTCGCACGATTGATCGCAGCACGGCGGGCGAAATCGGCCGGGTCGCGCTTGCATTTGCGCCTAACAGCCGTGTTTGCCCTGTTGGCCTTGATCCCAACAGTCATCGTGGCGGTATTTGCCGGGCTTACAATCAATATCGGACTTGAGGGCTGGTTTTCCGACCGGGTGCGTTCTGCCGTGGGGTCAAGCCTTGCTGCGGCACAAGCCTATGAAACAGAACAGATGGAAAATCTGGCGACAGACGCGCGCGCCTTTGCGCGCGCCTTTGATCGGGCGCGTCAGGTCGATGTAATTGTATCGGACAGCGAGATTTTGATCCAAGGGCAAAGAGCGTCACAGCGTGGCCTGCGCGAAGCCTATCTGATTGATGGTACTGGAAAAATACGGGCGCGCGGCGAAGGGTCGTACCTGTTCAACTTTGAAGAGCCCAAACCCGAGCATCTGGAACAGTTGGAAACCGAAGACGTGGTTATCCTTGAGGATTGGCCAAACAATGAATTTCGCGCATTGGTTCGATTGACCGTGTTTCTGGATCGCTATCTTTATGTCACGCGCGATGTGGATGGCGATTTGCTGTCTTTGCTGGATGAAACCCGCGAAACGGTTCAAATCTATCAACAGCTCGAAAGCGAACGTGGGCGGCGTCTGTTCGAATTTGGGCTGATATATCTGGGATTTGCGGTCATTTTGATCCTTGCGGCCGTCTGGGCCGGGTTGTGGTTTGCGGAACGTCTGTCTGGCCCTGTCGGTCGCCTAACCGGAGCGGCGCAACGCGTGGGTGCCGGCGATTTGGATGTGCGCGTTTTCGAAGAATCCGGTGACGATGAAATTGCGATGCTGGGGCGGTATTTCAACCAGATGACCAAGCAGTTGAAGGGCCAGCGTGACACTCTGCTCGACAACAACCGCCAAATCGAACGCCGTCGCCGGTTGTTTGACTCTGTGCTCAGTTCCGTCACTTCTGGTGTCGTTGGATTGGATCCCGAAGGGCGCGTTGCGTTTGTGAACCGGTCTGGCGAGACGCTGTTGGGGTGGGATGAAACGCAACAAGCGCTTGATCTGGCCGTAGCAGTTCCAGAGTTCGGACCGCTGTTGCAGGAATTGCGCGATGGTGGTGCCCACGTGGCGCAACGCGAAATCAAAGTGACCCGCAAGGGGCGGTTGGAAAACCTGCTGGTGCGCATGGCGACACGGCGCAACGACAAGGGTCGCCTTGAAGGCTATGTTGTGGCGTTTGACGACGTAACGGACCTTGTGTCTGCACAGCGTATGGCGGCGTGGGGCGATGTCGCGCGCCGTATTGCGCATGAAATCAAGAACCCGCTCACCCCAATCCAGCTCAGTGCGGAACGCATCAAGCGGAAGTTTTCGCCCAAAGTTGGGGAAGACAGCGACAAGTTGGAACAGATGACGGACGTCATCGTGCGCCAAACGGGTGATCTGCGCAGAATCGTGGATGAATTTTCCAAGTTCGCGCGCATGCCCGAACCAGACCGCCGCCAGCAAGATTTGGTGGAACTGGTCAACGGTGCAGTCATGTTGCAACGACAAGGGCAACCCAATGTCGAAATCACAAGCAGTATTCCCGATGCGCCTGTTGTTGCGGAACTGGATTCCACAATGATTGGCCAAGCGCTGACAAACCTCATTAAGAATGCAGGGGAAGCTATTGAAAGTCTGTATGAAAAAGAGGCGCCCAAAGATCATGTGCCCCGCATTGATGTTGCCCTGACGACAGATGAGCACCACGTAGAAATCCGCATCGCGGATAACGGGATCGGATTGCCGGAAGACCGGGCACGGCTGTTTGAACCTTATGTGACAACACGCAGCGCAGGCACGGGGCTAGGGCTGCCAATTGTGAAGAAGATTATCGAAGAGCATGGCGGGACGCTGACGTTGGAAGACGCGCCCGCCTTTAACGAAAACAGCGCGCATTTCGGAGCAATGGCCGTGATGCGACTACCGCTGAGCAACAAAGAAAACGGGGGCACGACATGAGCGACATCCTGATCGTTGACGACGAAAAAGACATCCGTGAATTGATCGCGGACATTCTGGAAGACGAAGGCTTTTCCACACGAAAGGCGGGAAATTCAGATGATGCAATGAACGAGATCAACAGCGATCTTCCCGCATTGCTGATCCTGGATATTTGGCTGAAAGACAGCAATATGGATGGCATCGACATCCTCAGCGCTGTGAAACGGGACAACCCAGACGTCCCTGTGGTGATCATTTCCGGGCACGGGAATATCGAAATCGCGGTCGCGGCCATTAAGCAGGGCGCATATGATTTCATTGAAAAGCCGTTCAACATCGAACAGCTGCTTGTTGTCATCCGCCGCGCTATGGAAACATCCCGTTTGCGCCGTGAAAACCAGAACCTGCGTCGCAAGGAAGTCACCAGTTCTGAGATGATCGGCAGTTCTGCGGCCTTCCGGGCCTTGGTCGGTCAGCTCGACAAGGTTACCAAATCCAATGGTCGTGTGATGCTCAGCGGTCCTGCGGGCAGCGGCAAGGAAGTGGCGGCGCGCTATATCCATGCGAATTCGAACCGGGCCTCTGCCCCGTTTGTGACTGTCAATTGCGCGTCGATTGAACCGGAACGCATGGAAGAAGTGCTGTTTGGCAAGCAATCCCCGGAACGTGGACTTGAACCGGGATTGTTGGAACAAGCACATAGTGGTGTCATCTACTTCGACGAAGTGTCCGACATGCCGTTGGGTACGCAATCCAAAATCCTGCGTATTTTGGTGGATCAGCAATTCCAGCGGGTCGGGGGCGCAGACAATGTGCGTGTCGATGTGCGTGTGATCTCCAGTTCCAATCGCAACTTGCTTGAACTGATCGACGCAGGCGAATTTCGTCAGGAATTGTATCACCGCCTGAATGTGGTGCCGATTGATGTGCCGTCTTTGGAAGAACGTCGAGAGGACATCCCAGAGCTTGCGGCGCATTTCATCGAAGGCTTTCACGACACCCAAGGGTTGCCGCAACGCGAACTCAGCGAAGACGCCTCGGCATTGCTTCAGACGATGATTTGGCAAGGCAATGTGCGTCAGTTGAAAAATCTGGTGGAACGGGTGCTTATCTTGGGTGATGGCACAGGACCGATTGAGGCCAAAGAATTGCCCGGCGAAGAGCCCGGCGAAAAAGAAGAGGGCCGGGTTGTTCTGTCCGGGGCTTTGGCCACATTGCCCTTGCGTGAAGCCCGCGAAGCGTTCGAACGCGAATATTTGTTGACGCAAATCAACCGGTTTGGCGGGAACATCTCGCGCACGGCAAGTTTCGTCGGGATGGAGCGCAGCGCGCTGCATCGTAAGTTGAAATCGCTTGGGGTTGTGACCTCGTCCAAATCTGGCGCACGAGTGGCGCATGTGGACGAAGAAACGGCTGTTGAATGATGCCTAGCCTTTGACTGCGATCGAAAAACTGCCGTCATCGTTGCGGATGGCGCAGGAATTGGGGGTCAACGCAGGCAAAGGCGACACTTGGACAGACACAGTGGCACTTGCGGGGCATTGGGGGATTTCTTCCAACGTATAGCCCCGCGCGGCCATGCATTGGCGCGTGACACGCGCGCGCAACGGCGCATTTGCGTCAACCGTGCGGATTTGTCCCGGGATAAAACGGCCGGGAAACACGCGGCAATTGCCTGCTTTGTCACAGACCTTTTGGGGCGGTACGAAATCCGGGGGATCTTGCACAGTTTTGTTGGCAACAGGGACTTGTTTCAGCGCAGCGACTTTGCATTGAACGGTATCCGTTTCCAAACGCGCAAAGCTGACACCCGGTTGGTAAAACGTCACCAACGGGGCGCATCCGATCAGAAACAAAGGCAGGGCGAACAAGAGGTGATGATTTTGCATGCCCCCAACATGTCGCAAACTGCGTGTCGTGACAATCCGATTGACCGGGCCGGGGGCATCTGTCATGCCAACGGGTAACCTTTTACCATGCATAAGCAGGTGAGGCGAAACGGCAAAATGACAGCTGGAACAGTGTGATGAAGGTCATCATTTGCGGGGCAGGGCAAGTCGGTTGGCAAATTGCGCGTCACCTTTCGGGCGAGCGTAACGATGTCACTGTTGTTGACAACAATCCCGATCTTGTTCGGCAAGCGACCGACACTTTGGATGTTCAGGGGATCGCGGGTTTTGCCAGCTATCCTGACGTTTTAGATCGTGCCGGGGCGCGTGATGCGGAAATGATCATTGCGGCGACCCATTCTGACGAGGTCAACATGGTCACCTGCCAAGTGGCCCATTCCGTGTTTGGTATTGATCGCAAGATTGCGCGACTGCGCAGCCAGTCCTATCTGGATGCGATCTATTCTGATCTGTACCGCCGCGATCACATGCCAATTGACGTTGTGATCTCTCCCGAACGGGAAGTGGCCGCAGCGGCGTTGCAGCGTTTGTCTGCCCCAGCGGCTTTCGACACCGAAACCTTTATGGACGGCGGCGCCCAATTGTTGGGCCTGACAATTGAAGAAGATTGCCCGGTTGTGCACACACCTTTGCGCCAGTTGACCGATCTGTTTTCGACACTGCGCGCTGTGGTGGTTGGTATTCGCCGCGACGGCACGTTGTTTGCGCCCGATCCAAATGATCAGCTTTTTGTGGGCGATGATGCTTATGTCTTTGTGCACCGCGAAGACGTGGGCCGCACGTTGGAAATTCTGGGCAAGAAGCAATCCAAACAAGAACGGGTTGTGCTGGTTGGCGGCGGGAACGTTGGCCTTGCAGTTGCCCAGGAACTGGAAGGACGCACAGAACGGATCCGCGCCAAAGTTATCGAAAAGGATCGGACATGCGCCGAACGCGCTGCCGAAGCATTGGAACGCACCATCGTTCTGCACGGGGATGGCTTGGATGTCTCCCTGTTAAGCGAAGCTGGCGTGGCCCGCGCGGACGCCGTATTGGCGGTAACAGATGACGACAAAACGAACCTTTTGGCTGCTGTGCGGGCCAAGTCACAGGGCTGTCCCTTTGCGATTGCGCTGGTGAACGACCCAACTTTGGTGCCGTTGATGGTGCCATTGGGGATCGACGCCTATATCAACCCCCGCGCAACAACCGTGTCGTCTATTCTGCGCCACATCCGCCATGGGCGCGTGCGCGCGCTTTACTCCATCGGAGATGCGGAAGCCGAAGTGATCGAGGCCGAAGTTCTGTCCACCTCACCGCTTGCGGGCAAGAAAATCGGAGAGATCGACTTCCCGGAAGGGGTGCTTGTTGGGGCGGTGCGCAAAGGCGACAAGGTGATCCGGCCCGGCGCCGAGACACGCATTGAAGAACGCGACATCGTGGCCATATTTGCTTTGGCCAACGATGTCCCCGAGGTCGAGCGGCTGATGCAGGTCTCGATCGACTTCTTTTGAACGCGCACTCTACATCTGGCGGCCTGATCCACTGGTTGCGCAATTTGCCCCTGTTCTTGCTGGCCTTTGGTGTGTTGTCGCTGTCGATGATAGTCCCGTCGATTCATGCACTGGTCACAGAAAACCACACGGAAGCCCGCGTGTTTTTTTATACGGCTGTGTTGGGTTTGGTGCTGTTCACAATGATCGGAACGGCGATGGCCGGGCAAGTCTTGCGGCAAAGCCATATCGGCCCTTTGTTGTCGTTGTTTGCGCTGATGATTGCGATGCCGGTTTTCCTTGCGTTGCCTTTGTACGAATCTTTGCGCACCACAACGTTTTTCAACGCCTATGTGGAAATGGTGTCGGCTATCACCACAACGGGCGCGACTGTATTTGACGATCCGGGGCGATTGTCAGGGCCGCAACACTTGTGGCGGGCCCAAGTTGCGTGGCTTGGCGGTTTCACTATGTGGGCAGCAGCTGCGTCGATCCTTGCCCCGTTGAACTTGGGCGGCTTTGAAGTGACGGCGCGGGCCGAGCCGGGGCAGGCCCGCGTGAACGCCAATTTGATCCGTCGCACCGATACGCGCACGCGCCTGTTCCGTATCATTGGCGCTTTGATGCCGATCTATGCGGGCCTGACGTTGCTAATGTGGGTCTTGCTGCAAATTTCGGGTGAACAGTCTTTGACCGCGCTGATCCACGCGATGGCCATCTTGTCGACCTCTGGGATCTCAAATGTCGGCGGATTAGAGCACGCCAATAGCGGCCTGACGGGCGA
>CALHST010000222.1 GCA_938038825.1 uncultured Paracoccaceae bacterium
TCCGGGTCGTTGAACGGCATCTCCATCACGTGATCCACGCCAAGAATGTACATCGCAAGCCGTTCCAGACCATAGGTCAGCTCACCCGACACTGGGTGACAATCATGCCCGCCAACCTGCTGGAAATAGGTGAACTGGCTGACTTCCATGCCGTCACACCAGACTTCCCAACCAAGACCCCACGCGCCCAGTGTTGGGCTTTCCCAGTCATCTTCCACAAAGCGGATATCGTGCAGATCCATGTCCACACCGATGGCACGCAAAGACCCCAGATACAGCTCTTGCAGATCAGGCGGGCTGGGTTTGATCAGTACTTGATATTGGTAATAATGCTGCAACCGGTTCGGGTTTTCACCGTATCGCCCGTCAGTCGGACGACGCGAAGGCTGCACATACGCCGCGGCCCATGGTTTAGTTCCCAAAGATCGCAAGGTTGTTGCGGGGTGAAACGTCCCTGCCCCAACTTCCATGTCATAGGGCTGCAAAACGGCACAGCCGTTCGCGGCCCAGTAATTCTGAAGCCGCAATATGATATCTTGAAACGAACGCGGAGCGGAGTCGGACATGAGCGCAAAATTCCCTGAAACTGCGCGCCTTTCCTACGGTGCACAGCGCCCGTGGTCAATTGCGCGCGAGTCCGTGCAAACGTGGTTTTCCGCCATGGTGTTTTTCATGGAAACCTGCTTATGCTCTGCGCAGAAAAAATGTGCCAATCTGGGGAAAATTCGAGAATGCGAGCTTTTGTGCGCTTTGTTCTGGCGTGTGTGCTGTCGGTGTTGTGGACGAGTTGGGCGGTTGCGCAGTCTTCACAAGACGTTGTTTGGGTTCAGATCGAGGCACATCCCTCTTTGGCAACGGCGCAGCAACGCGCCGCTCTTTATGCGGATCGCATCGAAGACGTGAATGGATTCGCGCTTCCTGGTGGTTGGTTTGGCATTGCTGTCGGCCCCTATCGCCGATCTGACGCGCAAGACGTGCTGAACACCTATCGCACCCAAGGATTGATTCCACGCGACAGTTATATTGCGTTCAGCACCGCCTATCGCCGCCAGTTCTTTCCCGAAGGGGCAAATGTTTTGAACCGAGGTGTGATCGAAGCCCCCAACCGTCAACCCGCAGTACAAACCGAACAGGCGCAACAAACGGCGCCTGCGGCTCCTGCACCGGACGAAACACCCGCTCAGGCGCGCCGCAGCGAACGGGCACTCAGCGCGATTGAACGCCAAGAGCTGCAAATCGCACTGAAATGGGCAGGATTCTATTCTGCGGCCATTGATGGGTCTTTTGGGCGCGGAACACGCGCATCAATGGCGGCGTGGCAGGACGCAAACGGTTACGACGTGACCGGCATCTTGACCACGCAACAACGTATCGCCCTGTTTCAGCAATATAACGCGGTACTGGATGGTTTGGGTCTGAAGCCGGTTCAGGATCTTCAAGCGGGGATCGAAATGCAGATCCCGACTGAGATCGTTAAAGCCAACGGCTATGACTATCCTTTTGCCAAGTATACGGCCATTGGTGACATTCCTGTAGAAGTACTGTTGATCTCGCAAGAAGGCGATCAATCCACGCTGATCGGTCTTTATAACCTGATGCAAGCGCTTGAAATTGTACCTTTGGATGGGCGCCGTGAACAGCGTCAGAATTCCTTTTTGCTGATTGGCGAAAATGATAAATTCATCAGCCACACCGAGGCGGAATTGCAAAATGGGCAGATCAAAGGATTTACGCTGATTTGGCCAGCAGGAGACGAAGACCGTCGCAGACGACTTTTGGACGAGATGCGCGGCAGTTTCGCCCGTTTGGACGGTGTTCTGGATCCATCATGGGCGGATAGTGACGCCCAATCCGTTGATCTGGTGGCAGGTCTGCAGATCCGCAAACCGATTTTGTCACGCTCTGGCTTTTTCGTGAATGCCCAAGGCGCTGTTGTTACAATGCTGGATGCGGTGCAAAGCTGCGGTCGGGTGACGTTGGACGAAGACACCGACGCACAGATTGTCAGCACAGACACAGGCTTGGGCCTTGCCGTCTTGACCCCTGACACGGCCATAACGCCCCGCGATGTGGCCCAGTTTGCAGAACAACAGCCACGACTGGACTCTGAGGCGGCTGTATCCGGGTTTTCTTACGAAGGTGTGCTGGGTGCGCCCACGCTTACGTTTGGTTCTGTTTCCGATCTGAAGGGGCTGCGGGGCGAAGACACCGTGACGCGGCTTGCTGTGGAAACGTTGACCGGCGATGCGGGTGGCCCTGTCTTTGACGAAGCAGGCCGCGTCTTTGGTATGGTCTTGCCCAAGGCCACGTCAGGACGGCAATTGCCCAATGATGTGAGTTTTGCCGCCAAGGGGTCTGCGATCCAATCCTTTCTGAATACTGCCGGAGTTGCGTCAAACAGCAGTGCATCCCGCGCGCCAGTGGACCCGGAAGACATCACAGAACGGGCCCGCGATATCACTGTTTTGGTCAGCTGCTGGGAATAATCCAACCGACACTTGATTAAAATCGCCGGGGCTTGGCTTTGGCGTCTTAATCCACTTTTAACACGCGACGGGCATCGTCCCCATAAGCGTGGGGGCGCTGATTAATTTCGGAGTGTATTATGCGGTCTTCTATTTTCGCCTGTGCAGCGATGGCCTTGTCTATGACAGCAGCGCCCGCTTTCGCGTCCATCGAAAAACCAAGTGACGAGCACAAAGGTCAATGGTGGACGAATTCCAAAGGATGCCGGTATTCACGTGCCGGAGTGCCGGGTGAAACCATGTGGTTTTTGATCATCAACACCGCACGCAAAGGCTGCCCGACCTATATCACGACAAAAAGCCACACCGGCATGTACAAAGCACACGGTGCCAAGATCTAAGCGCCAAGCGGTGAGCCGGGTCAGCCCACAATGTCTGGTGTCAGCCGGATAATCGTTGGGCGATCTGCCTTGAACGCACGGCGCACGGCATCTTGCATGTCGTCCAATGAGTGTGGCGCGGCGGAATGCGCACCATAGGCATCCGCCAGCTTCAGGAAATCCGGATTCTGTTGGATCACGGCATTGGGCGCAATCTGCGCCCGCGTCATGCTGTCTTCGATTTCCCCCAGTTTGCCGTTGTCCCACAAGATGATTGGCAAGGGTAGTTGCAATTCCACAGCAGTCGCAAGTTCCGGCGCGGTGTATTGGAACCCATAATCCCCAATGATTGCCATCGTCGGCAGACCCGGTCGCGCGACAGCACCACCAATCGCGGCAGGTGTCGCATAACCCAGCGTGCCAAACCCCGTGGGATGATGCCAATGGCCTGGGCGATCCATATCCCAGACTTCTTTTGCCGCGTAGGCAAATTGACACATATCGGAATAGATCATCACGTCTTCAGGAACGCAGGCCCGCAGGGATCGGATCACAGGGACAAGGCCGGGGCGTTCCGCGTCAATCTCTGTCATCCAAGCGTGGCGTCGCGCCGCGACATCAGGCGCATTCCACCCTGTTGTGCCCTTAGACACCTTAAGCCCCGCCAAAAAGTTGTCTGCATCACTTAAGACCGTCACCGACGCCCGATGGCGGTCACACAGCACTTCGGTATCCAGATCCACGCGGACCAGTGTTGCCTGATGGCCCAGATCAGAGCGCCAAAGATCGACCTCGGCCAGTTCTGTTCCAACCGCAATCACACGATCCGCAGAACCAATGACATCTGCGCTTCCCGGTCGCGCCAAGGTCGCCCCGAAGTGCAACGGGGCATCCTGCGAAACAAGGCCCCGGCCTGCATATGTGGTGAACGAAGCCGCCTCAGTGTCGCGCAACACGCAGGCCACAGCGCCAATGTCGGACACACCGCCCCCAAAGATGAATAAGGGGCGTTCCGCCACATCCAACAGATTTTGAACCTGCAAGACGTCCTGCGGATTGGGCTGTGGCTTTGCCGCCTTTGACAGATTGGCCGCAGGAAAAGGTGCTGTGCAGCCTTCAAGTGCTGCAATGGGTACGGTGATCGACTTGCTGCGCGCGCGCTTGGTCTGAAACTCTAACAAAGCGCGATCAATCAGGGCATAAGCCGCTTCTGCCGTCAGCGCGGTTTCGGACCAGTCACACACCGTCGCCGCGGCGCCTTCTTGATCCAACATTTGGTGCAATTGTCCCCGTGTGGCGGACGTTTCATCCAAGCAAGACGAGATCACCAGCAAGGGCACCGAATCCGAATAGGCCTGCCCCATCGGTGTCATGATGTTGCACAAACCGGGTCCTGAGATCACATAGGCCACGCCGGGACTCCTCGTTGCACGTGCATACCCATCCGCCATAAAACCAGCGCCCTGTTCGTGACGCGCCAGCACATGCACCAAACCGGCCTCTTCAATGCCGCGATACATTTCCTGATTGTGCACGCCGGGAATACCAAACACATGGGTCACGCCCCGGTCTTTCAGCATATGCGAGATCTGCGCACCCAAGGGTCGTTCCATTTATGCTCTCCAGAATTGAACGGTCATAATCGCAAACACCACCATCAGCTCGAGCCGCCCAAACAGCATTCCAAAGCTGAGCAGCCATTTCGCAGTATCGTTCAGACCTGAAAAGTTGCCAGCAGGCCCAATTTCACTTCCCAAGCCCGGGCCCACATTGGCAATGGCCGTCGCAGCGCCCGACAGGGACGTGATGAAATCAAGCCCCGTCAAACCAAGGGCCACAGCCAAAACGCCCAGCGACACCACAAAGAACATGAAAAAGGACATGACGGAATTCAACACGTCTTCACTGATCCTACGTCCTTCAAACCGGGGGACAAAAATCCCATTGGGGGATCGGATCTTGCGCAATTGCACGCGGATTGACGCGACAAGAATTTGATAGCGGAACACTTTAATCGAACAGGCGGTAGAGCCCGCACAGCCGCCAATCAAACCAATGAAGAAGAACACCATAACCGCGAAGCTACCCCACTGCATGTAATCCGCATTGGCATAGCCCGTACCCGAGGTGATCGAAATGGCATTAAACAACGCTTGGCGAAAACCGGGTTCCCCCGGCACAATCTGGTTGCGCCACAATGTGAGTGTCAGGGCCAGGACAATGACGGCCAAAATCGCAAAGAACACCCGGATCTGACTGTCGCGCCATAAGGGGGACACCTGCCCCGTCAGCAGTTGCACATAGCGCACAAACGGCAACGCGGCGAGAAACATGAACAGGCAGGCAACATAATGCGTTCCTGCGCTGAATTGGCCAAAGGAACTGTCGTAATTTGCCATACCGCCGGTCGCGATGGTGGTCATCGCGTGCACGGTTGCATCAAATGTGCCCATCCCCGTCGCGATATAGGCGATAGCACAGGCAAGGGTCATGCCGACATAAATGACGGAAATCCGGCTTGCGATCTCGGTCGCGCGCGGCAGGATCTTTCCCATGGTATCAAAGCCTTCGGATCGGAAGATCTGCATCCCGCCGACCCGCAGCTCTGGCAGGAACACCATTGCGACAACAATGATACCAACCCCGCCAAGCCATTGCATAATGCCACGCCACAACAGCAAGCCTTTGGGCAAGCTGTCCAAGCCGCTAAAAACAGTGGATCCGGTGGTGGTCAAGGCGGACATCGCCTCAAAGAACGCATCTACCGGACGGGCGTCTGTTTCCCCAAGTATAAAAGGGATCGCTCCAAAGATCGGCAACGCCAGCCAAACGGCTGTGGTCAAAAGGAACGTTTCTTGAAGGCTAAGACCTTCGCGCACGCCATTTGAACAGGCCAGCGCGATGAAGCCGCCGGACAACATCGTCACAATTGCGGATTGCAAGAAGACAGGCCAATGCCCACGCGCTTCGGCAATATCAACAAGCAGTGGGAGCACCATGGCTGCTCCCACGACGGTCACCAAAAGACCAATGACATATCCGACCGGGCGCAGATCCAACATAAGATGCAGCGTTGGCTTGCTAGGCCTGCACTGTCAAGCGCAGGACAGCCGCGTTAGCGTTTTGCTTTGGTCGTTTTTGACTTGGATGGTTTTCCAGACACGTTGCCTTCTGTTTTCACAGCGGCGGCGAGCACACTTGGC
>CALHST010000223.1 GCA_938038825.1 uncultured Paracoccaceae bacterium
GGCCGCGCCCGCGCTTTGACGCAGGACGAAGCGCAAGAGGCGATGCGCCTGATTTTGGAAAATCAGGCCGCACCAGAAGCCGTCGGCGCGCTCCTCATGGTCCTGCGATTGCGCGGCGAAGAACCCCAAGAAATCGCGGGCTTCACCGCCGCTTTGCGACAACATACGCAAAACGGCCTTCCCACAGCTGATCTTGATTGGCCCGTTTATGCGGCAGGCCGCACCCGTGGCGCGCCTTTATTTCTGCTCGCCGCCCGGCTTGTCACCCAAGCCGGATACAGCGTTATGATGCACGGATGGAACAGCCATCAAGCTGACCGTGCCTCTGTGCGCGCTGCCCTGCCTGTCGCTGGCTCTGATGTGCGTTATACGGCGCTCGAAGACCTGTCGCCCCAAGCCTTCCGGCTGTTGACGTTGCGCGATACCTTTGGCCTGCGTTCGTGTATCAATACAGTGCTGCGCATGTGGAACCCGTCAGGGGCGTCCGCCACTGTGCAGGGCGTCTTCCACCCAACCTATCGCAGTCTTCAGGCCGAGGCCGCGTCTCTTCTGGGCCAGCAAACCCTCACAATCATCAAGGGTGGTGGCGGCGAGTTTGAGCGCCACCCCAGCAAAGACATCACCCTCTTCGGGTTGCGCGACGGTGCGCATATCCAAATGAACGCCCCCGCCCTGCGTTTCGAGACGCGCCGCCTGCACGATGCAAACCATATCACCGATCTGACAGATCTTTGGCAGGGGCGCGACTGTAATCCGTTTGCAATCGCGACAGTCACCGGCACGGCGGCACTGGCCCTTTGGACGCTCAATGCGGCACCCGATCTAACCCAGGCCCAACGTCTTGCTAACACCCTATGGGAAACGCGGCACCACCCTGAAAGGCTCCACGCATGAAAACCTTTCCGATGTTCCTGCAAATGGCAGGCCGACGCGTTGTGATCTTTGGTGGCGGCGAACAGGCCGCGCAGAAAACCCGGCTAATGTTGAAAACCGAGGCGCAGATCGACATCTATGCGCCCGACTTGGACGCCGAACTGCAAGACCTGTCCGAGCGCGGTAAAATCCACCATCACACAGGGGCGATCACGCCACAGTCAGCGGCCGGTACGGCGCTTGTTTTTGTGGCGACGGGCTGCCCTGGCACGGATGCGGCCCTGCATGCCTTGGCGAAAGCTGGCGGCGCAACTGTCAACGTCGTGGATCAACCCCACCTGTGTGACGCCATCACGCCGTCAATCGTTGACCGCGACCCGGTCGTCGTTGCCATTGGCACCGAAGGCACTGCGCCTGTGTTGGGCCGCCAGATCAAAACCAAAGTCGAAGAACTACTGGAACCACGTTTGGGTGACCTCGCTGCGTTGGCCGGTCGGTTGCGCAGCGTGGCGGCGGCGCGGTTGACCCCACGCGCACGGCGCGATCTTTGGCGCTGGGTTTTCACGGATGCACCCCGGCAATTATTTGCCAAAGGCGCGGAACGAGAGGCCGCAAAATCCATCAAATCAGCCGTAGAAACAGGCGAATTCGGCGCAACGCAAGGCGGCAGTGTCAGTCTTGTCGGCGCAGGTCCCGGTTCGAAAGATCTAATCACCCTACGGGGCGTTCAGCGCCTGCAAGAAGCGGATGTCATATTTTACGAACGTTTGCTTGACCCGGACATTCTGGAACTGGCTCGGCGTGATGCAAAACGCATATATTTGGGCAAAGCGCCCGGGTGTCATAGCTGGCCCCAAGAGAAAATCACCCAAACACTTGTCTCTGCAGCCAAACGCGGACAGCGTGTCGTGCGCCTGAAATGCGGGGATCCCGGTATCTTTGGCCGCAGCACCGAAGAAACCGATGCGCTTTTGGCCAGTGGGATCCCTTTTGACATTGTTCCCGGCGTGACCGCTGCATGCGCGGCTGCGGCCAGTTTGAGGACCAGTCTGACAGATCGTCATTCCATAGACACCGTAATCCTAAGCACAGGTCACCGCCAAGATGGGTATGCCGTTCCCGCCGCGTTGACCGATCTGCGACCGGGAACTTGCGTAGCGCTTTATATGGCGGTTGGTGCCGCGCCACTGATCACACGTCAGCTTAACGTGACCCACAAAACTGTGCCGTTGACTGTGCAGATTGTCGCGAAAGCCAACCGCAAAGGACAGATTACCGCAGAGTGCTGCGTGCAAGACTTGGAAGCCACATTATCCGCGCATGGCATTACCGGAGAAGCGATGCTGTTTATTCGGTGGCCGCACACTGCGCAGGTTCAAGATTGTCGGCAAATTGCGGCCCAGTAGACGGGACGCAGACAGATCACAGCTGGGTATGATGCAATAAACGGGATGCCGCGCCAAATATCGCGCCGACAAAATGGTGACGTCCACACGTTTTTTGGAAACCAAGCAGCCCTTGTGTACTGTGTGTTTCAAAGCACCGGAATCCCGCGCAATCACAAAGGACTGCGATTTTTTGTGTGTTTTGAAAGAGGTGTCAAATGATCTGCGGCAATTGACTCTTGTGACGTCATTTTGCACAAGTCCCTTACTTTCGACAATCTAAGGCGTGACGATGAAAAAGGTCTATGGATCCGCAACCGAAGCACTTGATGGCTTGTTGTTTGATGGAATGTTCATCGCGTCCGGCGGTTTTGGATTGTGTGGCATTCCTGAACTGCTGTTGGACGCGATCAAAGACGCGGGCACCCAAAATCTGACATTTGCGTCGAACAACGCAGGCGTCGATGACTTTGGAATCGGCATTCTGCTGCAAACCAAGCAAGTCAAAAAAATGATCTCGTCTTATGTTGGCGAAAACGCTGAATTCATGCGCCAGTATCTGTCGGGTGAACTTGAGTTGGAATTTAATCCCCAAGGGACTCTGGCAGAGCGTATGCGCGCTGGCGGATGCGGCATCCCGGGCTTTTACACCAAAACAGGTGTTGGCACCGTGATCGCCGAAGGCAAAGAACACAAAGACTTCCGTGGTGAAACCTACATCATGGAAGAGGGCATCTTTGCAGATCTGTCGATTGTGAAGGCTTGGAAAGCGGACGAGACCGGAAACCTTGTCTTCCGCAAGACGGCAAGAAACTTTAACCCACCCGCTGCAATGTGTGGTAAAGTATGTGTCGTGGAAGTTGAAGAAATCGTACCGACGGGGTCCTTGGATCCTGACAGCATTCATCTTCCCGGTATTTATGTGAACCGCATTATTGTTGGTGAACACGAAAAGCGGATCGAACAACGTACGGTTCGCGCAGCGTAAGGGCCACGTGCATGGCTGACACGATCGAAGAACTTCTGGAAGACGACAAATCCTTCGAAGGTTTTTCGAGGGCGCAAGTGTCAATGGTGGTGACAAATCCGCATTTGGAAGACAATCCGATCGTCTATGTGAACCAAGCCTTTACGCGCATCACAGGATACGCCCGCTCTGCGTCGATTGGGCGAAACTGCCGGTTTTTGCAGGGCGAAGGCACGTCAAAACGGGACGTCGATAGATTGCGGATGGGCATAGAAGCGCAACAAGCCTCCACTGTGGATTTGTTGAACTTCCGTGCAAATGGCGAACCCTTCACGAACCGACTGATTGTGGCGCCAATCAACGACGAAAACGGTGAAGTCGCCTATTTCATCGGTATTCAGAAAGAACTGAAAAACGGCGACACCTCCGCGCGTGCAGACAAGATCAATGATCAGCTCATTGAAGTTCAGAACCGGGTTAAATCGGATCTGTCCATGATCATCGGGATGCTGCGTCAACAAAGCCACGCAACTTCGGTTCCCGAAGACTTCGCCGCATTGAGCCGCCGGATTGAAACGATGCAGCTTCTTTATGAAGAGATGAAGCTGTCGGATTCCCAATCCAATCGCGACTCCATTCAAATGGGCAGCTTTATATCGCGCCTGTGTGCGGCCATTGCCCATATTGAAGGACGCTCCGGCATTCGCTTGTCGTTACAAGTGGAATCGCTGGAAGTCCCCATCGAAACGGCGACGCGTGTCGGTTTGGTTGTGTCTGAACTGGTCACCAATGCCTATCAGCATGCGTTTGAGCGCATGGATATGGGATTGGTTGAAATCCGCATGACCCGTCTCAGCGAAGGCGGGTTGCGCCTGATCGTGGCAGATGACGGGGTGGGAATTCCGTCCACGTCGCAGTGGCCAGACCAGACCACCATGGGTGGTCGCATGATTACCGGGCTTATCGAAGGGCTCGAAGGCACATTGCAACTTGGCCGCGGTGCGGCAGGCAGTGTTGTGACAATTGATGTGCCCGCAGGGGCAACCGTAATTTTCGACTAAAGGACAAACCACATGGCTTGGGATCGCAACCAAATGGCGGCGCGTGCTGCGCAGGAACTTGAAGACGGCTGGTACGTCAATCTGGGGATCGGCATTCCGACCTTGGTGTCAAACTACATCCCGGAAGGCATTGAAGTGACCCTGCAGTCCGAAAATGGAATGCTGGGCATGGGCCCCTTCCCGATTGAGGGCGAAGAAGACGCAGATTTGATCAATGCGGGCAAGCAAACCATCACAGAACTGCCGCAGACCGCATATTTTGACTCCGCCCAAAGCTTTGGCATGATCCGCGGCGGCAAGATTGCGATGGCGATTTTGGGGGCCATGGAAGTCGCCGAAAACGGCGATCTGGCGAACTGGATGATTCCGGGTAAGCTGGTCAAAGGAATGGGCGGTGCTATGGACCTTGTGGCGGGAGTTGGCCGCGTTGTGGTTGTCATGGATCACACGAACAAGCATGGCGACAGCAAAGTGTTGAAAGAATGCACCCTACCTTTGACAGGTAAAGCCGTGGTTGATCGGATCATCACCAATATGGGTGTGCTGGATGTCGTTGAAGGTGGCTTGAAGATCGTCGAGACGGCTGATGGTGTCACCGAAGACGAATTGCGTGCTGCGACACAAGCCACGCTTGTCTAACGCTTCGATGGACGGAGCTCATGCCTTCCGTTCTAGCAATACTATAGTAAGCCTTGTCGTTAATTGAGCGATGTAAAGACACACCCGTCGCTGGCAAGCTGCGGGGGTGTCACACATAACCCCTTTGCCACTTGGAACGCTGCAATCACTTTTGGCACGTAATCCCGGGTTTCGGCATATGGTGGAACACCATCATGCTTGCGCACGGCCCCCTCGCCTGCATTATAGCCGGCCAAAGCAAAAATCGGATCGCTGTCAAATTCTGACATCAACCAATCCAGATATTTGACCCCGCCTTGAATGTTTTGTTTTCCGGACAATGCATCAGACACGCCAAAGCGTTCTGCTGTCGCGGGTATCAACTGCATCAATCCCTGTGCCCCTGCTGAACTTTTGGCGTCCACCCGCCCAGCTGATTCCACTGAGATCACGGCCAAAACCAAAGCCGGTGAGACATTTGTCCCCAAAGTTGCGGTCAATATATCAACGCCCCAAGCCTTTGCGATGTTTTGCATGTCTTGCAAGCGCGGGGCCGTAACTGTACTGGACGGCCCTGCAACAGCATTCACTGCAGTTTCGATGCGCCCGGCACTCGCTGCGGTCAAGCTCGGTGAGACACGCTCCCAAAACCAGGTGTATTGACCAACAGGGCTCGAAGGTTCTGATCCGCTGTCTTGATCGTCTTGCGGCGCTGCAGCCGCCAATGCGGCTTGTTGTGCGGCAGGGTCAATCTGAACATCGATCTTTGGTCGACTCCCCCGCTTAGGGGCTTTGATGCGTTTGGCCTCGAAAGAATTTGTGGTGAAAAGACCTTGCGCATTGCTGGGCGCAGGTAGGCTTAGCCCGATACAGGCCAAAACGGCAAAAACTGCTCTCATGTGTTTATTCCCAGTTATCTGGGTTTCATTGACTGCTCGCGCGACGCTCGCAGAAAATGAGGATAAGATCCACTAAAACACATGGAATTTTTGTCACTTTTGCCACATTTGGCCTCAAAAACACAGCCTTAACAAGAGGTTTCCAGAGAAATTAACGAATATTTCGTTTTAAAACAATGCACTACAAGAAAATCGAAAGAAATGACCCCTGTTCCCGAAAAGCCCCATTTCATGCCCCATTCATGCCCCAATCAAACGGCCATATATGCCCATACCAAGACGGTACGAACCAACTGAGAGAGACGGTTCGATGCACGCCAGACTGGTAGTGAATGGTAACTTATGTGATCCTTTGGAGGGACAAACAATGATTAAATTTTTCAAAAACTTCAGCAAAGACGAATCTGGCGCCGTAACAGTTGACTGGGTTGTTCTGACCGCTGCTGTTGTTGGCCTGGCCGTAGCTGCTTATGGCTCCATCCAGTCCGGTGCATCCGATCTGACGACACGGACCAACACATTCATGGATACTCAAACACCAGGTACATTTGCTACCCCTTAAGCTATCCTGAAAGCCGCGCCCCGAAACCCGGGGCGCGGTTTTTTTGCGTTTTAGGGACCCCCAAAAAAATAACGCACCTTGGCGTCAATGCCTTAGTCCCACCTTTGCCAAGCCCGAAATTCGACACATTCCCTCACTACTCCGTAGTCAGAGCATAAAGCCCACATTCAATAGGGCTCATCTGATAACATGAGGTAACGCAATGCGTTTGGTATTCGGCTTAGTTCTTCTAGCGGGTTTTGCCCTAGCAGGCGGCGCTGTCTATATGGCTAAAAACTATATTGGCAGCTATCAGCAAGCATTGGCGAGTGAACGCGCCAAGAGCCAGCAAGTCATTAAAACGACCCCCCTTTTCGTCGTGTCACGCCAAATCGGTTACGGCGAAATTATCACCACGGAAGACATCCGACCTGTTACGTGGCCTGTGGATGCAGTTCCAGAAGGCAGCTTTGGAACGCTGGAAGAAATTTTCACCAAGGGAGAAAGTGTCCCTCGCGTTGTATTGCGCGCAATGGAAGCAAATGAACCCCTGTTGGCTGTCAAAGTCACAGAACCTGGTGAAGATGCAGGAATTACGTCCCGACTGGCACGCGGCATGCGCGCATTTACACTGCGCGTCGACGTCGCCTCTGGTGTATCTGGCTTCTTGCGCCCTGGTGACAGAGTAGACGTCTACTGGACCGGCGCGGTCCGGTCTCAGACAGACCGTGGATCCACCCAAAACGAATTCACAAAACTAATCGAGGCTGGCGTCAGCCTGATCGCCATCGACCAATCTGCGGGTGGTGACCTGTCCGAAGCGTTGATTGCCCGTACAGTGACTGTTTCAGTAAGCCCCCAACAAGTTGCGGCCCTGGCCCAAGCACAATCAACCGGACGCTTGTCACTCAGCCTTGTTGGTTCAACAGATGATACAGTGGCAGAGGCCATCGAAGTCGACCAAAATAGCCTTCTTGGTATCGTCCCCGAAGTAAAGGTTGAAGAAAAAGCTGTTGAGGTTGCACAAATCTGTACAACCGTCGTGCGCCGCGGCGCTGAGAGAATTGAAACTGAAATTCCCTGCACGAACTGAGCGTTAATGCGCCAGACACGAACTTCTTAAAAGGCGTGCCTCCCTCGGCGCGTCTTTTTTGCACGTGCCGCGTGTTGCGATTAATCCACATGCACTGCACAAGCGAACCTATTGATTATTGCAAAAAAATCACTTTTGTTCCAGTGTGGAAACAATAACCGGAAAATCCGGACATTCCCGACGTGGCATCAGAGGCAGGTCACATGACAGCTAAAAGACTATTCAAAGCAGCCCTGCTTGGGCTTTCCCTATGCGCGAGTCCGCTCGCGCTCATGACAGTTACAACGGCGGATGCAAATACATTGCGGGTCGTTAAGAAAGGCGCATCAACGACATTGAACGTTCCCATGAACCGGGCCGTTGTTGTAGAAAGCGAAGAACCTTTCGCGGAATTGTCTATCGCAAATCCGGGCATCGCCGACATTTCGTCGCTGTCTGACAGAACAATCTATGTGCTTGGCAAAGCACCTGGGCTGACGACTCTGACATTGCTGGATGCAGCAGGCAGGCTAATCACAAACGTAGATGTGCGCGTTGCCGCGGACGTTTCCGAATTCAAAGAGCGTCTTCGGCAAATCCTGCCAGGCGAAAAAATCGAAGTGCGTACGGCCAACGACGGCATCGTCTTGTCTGGCATCGTGTCTTCCGCAGCACGTCTACAACGTGCTTTGGATCTGGCAGAACGATATGCACCAGAACGTGTGTCCAACCTCATGGTTGTTGGCGGAATTCAACAGGTTATGTTGAAAGTCCGCTTTGCAGAAATGCAGCGCAGCGTGGCCAAATCCCTGTCTTCCTCCCTAGCAATTGGCGGGACGGCACTGAGCGGTGACGTTGGAATCAGCGCGGGTTCAGGGACAACTGTTGGCTCTGCTGGTGTTGGCGCCGTTGGCGGCGGCGGATCATTGGGCGGGGTTCTTCCTGCGTTGAATGCGAACCAGGGCGCTACCCTGTTCGGGTTTAATGCTGGCAACTTGCAAATTGGCCTGTTGTTAGAAGCACTTGAACAAAAAGGTGTGGTCCGCACATTGGCAGAACCAAACTTGGTTGCGCTAAGCGGACAAGAAGCGACCTTCCTTGCTGGCGGTGAACTTCCTGTACCTGTTGCCCGCCCGGATGGAACCGGCGGCACAACAGTTACAATCGAGTTTAAGCCGTTTGGCGTGGAAATGAACTTCATTCCACGGGTTGTTGATCAAGATATCATTAACTTGGAACTGAAAACTGCTGTTTCTGCACTTGATCCATCGAATGGGATTAACTTGAACGGCTTTGAGATCAGCGCCTTTACCCGCCGTGAAACCACAACAACTGTGGAATTGCGGGACGGTGATAGTTTTGCGATTGCTGGACTGCTGCAAGATGACTTTGTGGATAACTCCAGGCAGTTGCCATGGATCGGGGATATTCCTGTACTGGGCGCATTGTTCCGGTCCGCGGATTATCAGCGCAGCCAAACAGAGTTGGTTGTCATCCTGACGGCACATCTGGTCTCCCCTACCAAAGGCGATGCACTGGCTTTGCCAACAGACCGGATTGCTTTGCCAACCGAACGTGAGTTGTTCTTGAATGGTCGTACCTTGGGTCAATCCAAGCGTCGTCCGATACAAGGCGCAGCTGGCGAGGTTGCTCAGCAAGACTTCACTGGGTCCTATGGCTACGTGCTGGACTAAGGCGAGAAGAGGAACACTGTTATGAAACATATTAAAGTTACAGGTTTGGTTGCTGGTCTTGCCCTTTTGGGTGCATGTGCCCCCAGCCAAGACTCAACACTCACTCAGTTCTTCCGCCCCGTCGGAGACGAGGTCAACACAGGCCACTTTGGCCGCGCCAACCAAAACAATATTGCGGTGCAGACTGGTTCCAGTCAGTTCCGCATTGATTTGGCCAACCGTTTCTCGGCGGAAGTCAATCCAATGGTGAACTTTGCCTTTAACCGTGCGGCGCTGGATGCGACTGCGCGGGAAACACTGGCAGAACAAGCTCGTTGGATCCGTCAATTCCCAGAAGTGCACTTCAAAGTGTACGGGCATACAGATGCAGTTGGCTCTAACGCGTACAACAAGCGCTTAGGCCTACGCCGCGCGCGCACTGTTGTGAACTTCCTTGTAAGCCAAGGGGTTGAGCGCGGACGTCTGAAAGCCGTGGTATCGTTTGGTGAGTCCCAACCACTTGTGGTCTCTCAGGGACGCGAGCGTCAAAACCGCCGCACAGTGACCGAAGTCAGCGGGTTCGTTTCATCTAACCCATTGGTTTTGGATGGAAAATATGCCGAGATCATCTATCGTGATTACATACTTAGTTCACAAGCAGAATCCGAACTAAGAACGATTGATTCCTCGCTGATCGACGAACAAGGCCAGTAAGCCTTACCTTCACAAAACCTTCAGGACGGCGCGGAATTTCCGCGCCGTTTTGTGTTTTTTTGCCCCCTGCTCCAAATTGATCAATCCGTTTAGAAGACGCTCATTGTTTTGAAATATCCAACATTTGGAACTTTTTGGCCCCAATCTCGCCCACATTGACTGCGATCAACATGCAGTGGGACACATGTCCCTTGGCCCGAATGGCCAGGTGGGATGGCCGCAGAAAAGCAATTGGTGCGCATTAGAAGACCTCTGCTGATCTGTTGTGTCATTGAATAAAGGATAATTTGGCGATGAGCAGCCCAATGTCACAACCGGAAACTGCAGCGATCATAGCCTGCACGGTTAGTCGCGATGTACAAAATTTTGATCTTTTGATCGAAGACATGGAAACAGCACTTGGAGAATCCTGGGGCGATCTAGGATTTGCAGAGGCTTTGGCCTTTTTTGGTCAACCCGAGGCGGAAGCCTTGGAATTTATCGCATTGGCAATCGACAGTGAGGATGAAGAAAATCTTGTCTTGCTAAGCGAGATCATCACGCAGGCCCGCGCCCGGGACATTGCCGTGGTTTTGATTGCCGAGGACGTCACCCCGCCAACACTGCATGCGCTGATGCGTCAGTCAAATGGCGAGTTTGTCCCCTACCCGCTTCCTGAAAATGAACTTAGCGAAGCGATCGAGCGCATCCGCCATAAGCAACAACAACCGGAACCCGTGCGCCAAAGTGACGACGATGGCGCACCCCGGTTGGCAACTGGCACAAACAAACAAGGCGCAGTCTTCGCCATCCACGGCGTTGCGGGTGGCGTTGGTGCGACCACGCTGGCTGTTAACCTTGCTTGGGAACTGGCGAATATCTCAAAGAACGATTCCCCATCGGTTTGCCTACTTGATTTCGACATGCAATTTGGAACGGTTTCAACCTATCTTGATTTGGCCCGCCGCGAGGTGGTCTATGAAATGCTGTCCGAGACAGAGACCATGGACGACGAAATCTTTGGTCAAGCGATCCTGACATATGAAGATAAGTTGAATGTCTTGACGGCACCAACGGATATGTTGCCGCTGGAATTGATCACGCCAGAAGACATGAACCGCATCATTAAAATGGCGCGGGCACATTTTGACTATGTCGTCATCGATATGCCGTCCACATTGGTGCATTGGACAGAAACTGTACTGCACGAAGCGCATCTTTATTTCTGCCCACTAGAGCTAGACATGCGCTGCGCGCAAAACGCGCTCCGGTTTAAGCGTGCCTTGCAATCAGAAGAGCTACCTATCGAAAAGCTACGCTATGTGATGAACAGGGCACCAAAATTCACCGATCTTTCCGGCAAAAGTCGTGTGAAACGTTTGGCAGAAAGCCTCGATATCTCCATCGACATTCATATGCCCGATGGTGGCCGCCAAGTTCTGCAAGCCGGGGACCACGGACAGCCTTTGTCCGCATCGGCCGCAAAGAACCCTTTGCGCAAGGAAATCGTCAAGCTTGCGCAGCAAATTCATGAACTTCAGGACTCCTCGGCTCAGGCTGCTTGAGTAGGAAAAGGTAACGAATGTTCTCGAAATACAAAAAAACCGGAACCGCAAATACAACGGTTGCCCCACCCGCAAACACCAAAGCCACTGACGCCGAAGGTATTTCTCTTGAGATGCCGGAAAAGGCGGCGGTAAAGCCCGTATCGATGCGCAAACCTGCGCAAAAGCAAGACGCTGCTGCAGGTGCCCCCCCGGCCGACAAGGAAAAGAAACGCCGCGAGCGTATGGGCGAAATCAAGCTTGAACTGCACCGTTCGCTGCTGGACAACTTGAACCTAGCCGCGCTGGAAAACGCGACTGAACAAGATCTTCGTGCCGAAATCAACGCGATTACCAGTGAAATCCTGGAAGAGCGTGCCATTGTCTTGAACCGTGAAGATCGCACGACATTGAACAAGGAATTGTTCGATGAGGTTACCGG
>CALHST010000224.1 GCA_938038825.1 uncultured Paracoccaceae bacterium
CAAGGACCAACCTTCGGCCTGAAACCACGCGATAAAGTAAAACATCGGGTGGATCGTGCCCCAAATGGCTAACGCAAGGTAGACGATGCGCAGCATGTCAGAGGTGGCGGCCCAAAGACAGGTTCCATGGGCCTTTGTTCAGGCCCAAATTGATCCCAGCGCTCGTGCCCGAGGTTCCCACCCCGACATTCACGTTTGCTGTTGGGCGAATGGGATCACCATCCGCGCCACACCCGGCCAGCGCGGCCAAGGTGATCAAGGTGGCTGTTATCCGCATCATGTCAGGATCTCCTTCCAGCGGGTGATCTGTAGGCGCACCTGTTCGGGACTGGTGCCTCCGTAAGATATACGCGATGCCACAGAATTTTCCACGGTGAGAACATCAAAGATATTCCCAGTGATACCCGCATGCACGGATTGCATGTCCTCAAGCGACAACTCCGGCAGATCACAGCCCTTGTCCTCGGCCATTGCCACAAGGCTGCCAGTGATGTGGTGGGCGTCACGGAACGGCAGCCCCAGCACGCGCACAAGCCAATCCGCCAAATCGGTGGCAGTCGAAAAACCCGACCCAGCAGCCGCAGCCAACGCGTCGCGGTTCGCGGTCAGGTCGGCCATCATGCCGGTCATTGCCGCAAGGGCCAGCATCCAACTGTCTGCTGCGTCAAAGGTCTGTTCTTTGTCTTCCTGCATGTCCTTGGAATAGGTCAGCGGCAGGCCCTTCATAATCATCAACAATGCTGTTTGCGCCCCGAAAATCCGCCCGATCTTGGCGCGGATCAATTCCGCTGCGTCGGGGTTCTTTTTCTGCGGCATGATGGACGAACCAGTCGAGAACGCATCCGACATCCGCACAAAGCGGAATTGCGCCGAAGACCAGATCACCAACTCTTCCGCCAAGCGGCTGAGGTGCATGGCGCTGACCGACGCACAGGACAAGAATTCCAAGGCGAAATCGCGATCCGCAACCGCGTCTAACGAATTGGCCATAGGCCGATCAAACCGCAACGCTTCGGCTGTCATGTCGCGATCAATCGGAAAACTGGTGCCTGCCAACGCCGCAGCCCCCAAGGGGCATTCGTTCATCCGCGCGCGCGCATCACGGATGCGGGACAGATCGCGGCCAAACATCTCGACATAGGCCATCATGTGATGGCCCCACGTGACCGGCTGGGCGGTCTGAAGATGCGTGAAACCCGGCATGACCCAATCGGCACCCGCCTCGGCCTGATCCAGCAAAACCTTGATCAAGGCTTCCAAACCCGATTCGGCGGCATCACACTGATCGCGTACCCACATCCGAAAATCGAGCGCAACTTGGTCATTTCTCGACCGGGCCGTGTGTAAACGCCCTGCAGGTTCACCCACCAAATGTTTCAATCGCGCCTCAACATTCATGTGAATGTCTTCCAAAGCAGCGGAAAACTCGAAATTGCCCCCTTCTATTTCTGACAACACCGTGAGAAGGCCTTCCCGTATCGCTTTGGCATCATTATCCGTAATGATGCCTGTCGCAGCTAACATCGCCGCATGGGCGCGCGAGCCTTCGATGTCCTGGGCTGCGAGACGCTGGTCGAAGCTGATTGAAGCATTAATAGCTTCCATGATGGCGTCGACACCCGTGGAAAAGCGTCCGCCCCACATCTGGTTTGCGGAAGAGTTAGTCATCGATTTGGTTCCTTGGAGGACGTATGAAACACATTCTTGCTGCCGCTCTTTATATGGCTCTGGCCCTTGGGGCCACCCCCGGGAGCGCGGATATCGCGGCTGCGTCCGAGGCGCGCGTGGGTGACATGAAAAAGCTGGTGTTTCATTCTGCGCCCAAAGCAACCCCATCAGCGCCATTTGATCTGGCGGATGATGCGGGCACTGCGACCTTGGCCGATTACAAAGGCAAAGTCGTTTTGTTGAACTTCTGGGCCACGTGGTGTGCACCCTGCCGCAAGGAAATGCCCCATCTGGCTGAATTGCAGACGGAACTTGGGGGCGATGACTTTGAAGTGCTGACCATCGCAACGGGGCGCAATTCGCCCGTTGGGATCAAACGGTTCTTTGACGAGATCGGCGTAGAAAACCTGCCCCGACATCAGGATCCCAAACAACAACTGGCCGCGCAAATGGCGATTTTTGGCCTGCCTATCACAGTTATTCTGGATGCGGATGGCAATGAAATCGCACGCATGCGTGGTGATGCGGATTGGGCATCAGACAGTGCCAAAGCCGTGTTGCGCGCCTTGTTGCCTGCAAACAGCTAAGCCCAGTGCGGCAAGCAGTAAATCCTACTGGGGCCGCGCGCGTGCGACGCCCCCAGACATGTTGATTCTTATTTGCAACACACGGACACTGACACGATTTGTGACCTTGCTGTGCAACCCTGCATTGATACGTTGATGACTAACAAAAATAAAACAACGGCAGGCACACGAGTATGGGAGCGGGCTACAACGGCACGTTCGTCATTTCTTGGTCACAGACAGAAGTTGACGGGCTAGATGGGGCGCCATTAACGGCGCTTACGGTAGGTGCTGCGTGGTCGTGGCGCGGGGATGCTGTACGCGTCGATGGTCCCAACAACATCTTGCGCCTTGATGGTGCAAATGGCTCGGACGCGCTGCGCAAACGCGCAGCCTGCATGGTACAGCGCCTTGTTGGTCAAGCCTTCGAAAAAGAGCCCCCCACCTGTTCAGATGCGCCTTTGGACGAAGATATGTTGCTGCGGGACCGCAATTTTGTGGTGACCGATGGCGCGCAAAGCTATTCGGTGACATTGATCGAAACAGGCACTGGCTGTACGCCATTACTGATGTTTGTAGGCACTCTGCCGCCGCGGAATTCTGATTTGTGGGTTGTGCATCATTCGCTTGGTCGTGCCATTCAAAACAGCAATATGCCTGACAAAGGTGGGGTCATTTGCTTTACCCCCGGCACCCGCATCCAGACACCCCATGGTCCCTGTTTTATCGAAGATCTGCGTCCCGGCGACAAAGTGCACACTAAAGACAACGGGATCCAAGAAATTCAGTGGACCGGCGCGCGTCGCATGACAGGGGCGCGCTTGTTTGCCATGCCAGAATTGCGCCCCGTGCGTATCCGCGCAGGTGCTTTGGGCAAGGGACAGCCGAACGAAGAACTGTTGGTCTCTCCTGGGCATCGCATCTTGTTTGAAGGCGCTGCCGCGATGGATTTATTTAACACGCCAGAAATTCTGATTGCCGCCAAAGATCTGGTCAATGGCGACAGTGTGGTTGTGGATTATGCCCTGCGTGAGGTCACGTATGTGCATATGATGTTTGAACGGCATCAGGTCGTCTGGGCCAATGGAATTGAAACGGACAGTTTCCATCCTGCCAATACCGCCCTGTCCACCTTGTCCATGGAAGACCGGGCAGAGCTTTTGCATCTCTACCCGGAACTGCAAAGCGATCCCCATCTTTATGGCGCGTTTGCACGGCGAAACCTGAACACGTCAGAGGCCGCGATTTTTCATCACGCAGCCTGACCTGAGGTCAGATTTTTTCCTGCGTGTATTTCTTCAGTTCGGCCCGCGCCACTTGACGCCGGTGTACCGCATCCGGGCCATCTGCAAAACGCAGCGCACGTTGCCATGTCCATGCCATGGCCATGGGAGTGTCTTGTGAAATGCCTTGCCCGCCATGCATTTGCATGGACTCGTCCAGCACTTTCAAAGCGACCCTTGGTGCCACAACTTTGATCTGGGAAATCCACGGGGCCGCCGCGCGGGCATCGCCCTGATCCATCATCCAGGCTGCTTTCAGGCACAACATCCGCGCCATTTCGATTTCCATTCGACACTCCGCGATGATGTCGAAATTGGCCCCCAGCTGCGCAAGCGGTTTGCCAAAGGCCTTCTTTTGCAAAGACCGTTTGCACATCAATTCCAACGCAGCTTCGGCCTGCCCGATGGAGCGCATGCAATGATGAATGCGCCCAGGCCCAAGCCGTCCTTGCGCAATTTCAAAACCCCGACCTTCGCCCAGCATAATACTGTCCGCAGGCACCCGAACATCGGTGAACTTGATATGCATATGGCCATGGGGCGCATCGTCGTGCCCAAAGACCAACATGGGGCGCAGAACCTCGATACCTGGCGCATCTGCAGGCACCACAATCATGGATTGGCGCTTGTGCACGGGCAGATCATCCCCACCCGTCTTGACCATCACGATATAGACCGTGCAGCGCGGATCCCCCGCCCCCGAGGCCCAGTATTTTTCGCCATTCAGCACATATTCGTCGCCATCACGCACACAGGACATGGCGATGTTCGTGGCATCAGACGAGGCCACATCCGGTTCTGTCATCAAATAGGCCGAGCGAATCTTGCCCTCTAGCAGCGGCGCAAGCCACCGGGTTTTCATCGCGTCCGTGCCATAGCGTTCGAACACTTCCATGTTGCCCGTGTCAGGGGCTGAACAATTGAACACTTCGGCCCCAAGTGGCGTGCGGCCCATTTCTTCGGCGAAATAGGCGTATTCCACCGTGGACAAGCCAAATCCTTTGTCACTGTCTGTCAGCCAGAAATTCCACAAACCCGCCGCTTTGGCTTTGTCCTTAAGCCCTTCCAGAATTTCCGCTTGGCGATCCGTATAAGTCCAGCGATCCCCTTTGCCGACTTCGTGATGGTATTCCGCATCCAAGGGCGCAATCTCGTCCCGGATCATGACTTTGACCCGCTCCAGCAGATCCTGAATATCGGGGCGCATTGCGAAACTCATGTTCATGGAAGATCTCCGGTGTTTGGTGTGGGTCGCGGACACGGGACTATAGGTGTCGCGCATTGTCGAGTGGGTCGTTGCGTCACGAGAACGGCGTCAGCAAGGTTTGCGGATTCAGGTTTGGCGGACCGGCCTGCGCGGTCTCCGCCACGCGAATTGCGGCAACAACAGTTTTGATCATGGGACAAGACAGCCCATGTGCAGTGGCAAGGCGCAGGACCTCCCCTTGCAGCGCGTCGATTTCGGTTATGCGGCGCGCGATCAGATCATCCTGCATAGACGAGCGCGCCTGTGGGTCCACCGTCAGCATGGCTTTTGCGATGCGCGTGAACAGCGGATTGGGCAGACGCAGGATATGGGGCACGATCTGCGGCGCCACAGGCGAAAATTTGGCTGGCGTGATCTTGGAGGCCTTAAGCACCTGCAGTGTTTCGGTCATTTGCGTTGCCAAAATGCGCCGCCATGCGCGGATATGAAGCTGTTCCAGCAAGGTCAGGCCAGACACGGCATTCAGCGCATTGTTGAGGTTCACCAGTAGCTTACCCCATTGTACGGCCTCGAAATCTTGGGTTTGGATGACATTGAGCTGCGGTGTGCTCAGACGCGCGACAAGACTGTTCGGGCAGGTTTCTAATGTGATCCCGCCTGACGTGCCCTGATGGAAGGTGCCGGGTGCTGTTTGGGCGACATTAAAGGCGACGACGCCGCCGAAGACTGAAGCATTCTGCAAGGGTGCGCGCAATGTGTCGGCATTTGTGATGCCATTTTGCAGGCTGACAACTGTGGCCGTTGGCGCACGCGCGGCAATCGTTTCGCCGATCTCATGCGTGGCGGCGGATTTCACAGTGACCAGCACAATATCGGCTTGCGCCAAACAGCTTGGATCCGAGCTGAACTGCGGGTCTGTCACGCGCGTGCGCGTTCCCGCATGATCAGTGAGTGTTAGCCCGTACAGAGCGATTTCTTGGGCGAGTCTATCCCGCCCAAGGAAGGTCACATCGCGTCCCGCTGCTGCCAAAAGGCCACCGACATAGCAGCCAATGGCCCCGGCCCCGGCGACCACGATGCGGGGGGGATCAGACACCCAAGCACCAGCGCATAATCGCCTTTTGCGCGTGCAGCCGGTTTTCCGCCTCGTCAAAGACAACAGAGTTTGGGCCGTCCATGACGGAAGAAGTCACTTCCTCTTCCCGGTGGGCAGGCAGGCAATGCATGAACAGTGCATCGTCTTTGGCTTTGGCCATCAGCGCATCATTGACCTGATACGGGCGCAGCATGTTATGGCGGCGTTCGCGCGCAGATTGCGCGTCATGCATCGACACCCATGTGTCTGCGAAGATGAGGTCACAGCCATCGACTGCCTTGTCCGCATCGCGTTCGACCTTGAAGGACTGGCCCGCGTCACGCACCAACTTTTGCCATTCGGGTTCAGGGTCCAATTGCATTGGCCCCGTAAAGGTAAAGTCAAAGCCAAATTGGGCGGCAGCATGCATCACCGAAGCACAAACATTGTTTCCGTCCCCGCACCAGGTGGCCTTGATCCCCGCTATGGGGCCGCGATGTTCTTCATAGGTCATCACATCCGCCATGACCTGACAGGGGTGGGTACGGTCTGTGAGGCCATTGATTACAGGTACGTCCGCGTATTCCGACATTTCTTTGAGCACATCTTCGTCGAAAGTTCGAATCATGATCAGATCGACATAGCGTGACAGCACGCGCGCCGTGTCAGCAATGGTTTCTCCGTGCCCGAGCTGCATATCCTTTCCTGAGAGCACCATGGTTTCGGCCCCCATCTGGCGCGCGCCCACATCAAAGGAAACGCGAGTCCGGGTCGAAGGTTTTTCGAAGATAAGCGCCACCATATGTCCGGCGAGCGGTTGCTCATTGTCTGGCGCAGCTTTGGTGCGCCCTTGACGAGCGTCTTTCATGGATTGGGCGCTGTCGAGCATGTTGCGCAGGGCCGCTTTTTCGGTGGTGTGGATGTCAAGGAAATGGTTCATGATTGTGATCTCTTGGAGGGGGTTGGACTGGGGGTTCTCTACCCCCAGGCCCCCGAGGATATTTTAGGCAAAAAGAAATTAGGCCGTGAGGCTGCTGGCTGCTTTGTCAAGGCGGGAGATGGCCTCGGAAATTTCGGCATCCGTGATGGTTAATGGTGGCAGCAATCGGATGACGTTGTCTGCGGCGGGCACGGTGATCACTTCGGCGGCGTAACCTGCGTTGACCACGTCGATATTGGTGGCTTTGCATGTAATGCCGAGCATGAGGCCAGCGCCGCGCACGCTGTCAAAGACGTCCGGGTGTGAGGCGATCAGGCCTTCGAGCTTTTGGCGCAGGAGGCCGGATTTGCGGTTTACGTCGGCCAGAAAGTCGGGATCGGTTACGATATCCATGACCGCATTGCCCACCGCGCAACCCAGCGGGTTGCCGCCATAAGTGGAGCCATGAGTGCCTGCGGTCATGCCGGACGCGGCGTTTTCGGTGGCCAGAACGCAGCCCAAAGGAAAGCCGCCGCCGATGCCCTTGGCGACCATCATGATATCTGGCGTGACGCCTGCCCATTCATGGGCAAAAAGTTTGCCGGTACGCCCGACGCCACATTGGACCTCGTCCAGGATCAGCAAGGTGCCGGTTTCATCGCACAGATCGCGCAGCCCTTTTAGACATTGATCTGGAAGTGGAACGATGCCGCCTTCGCCCTGCACTGGTTCGATCAGAATTGCGGCTGTGGTGTTTGTGACAGCGGCGCGCAGGGCGTCATGGTCACCCCAAGCCAGATGGGTGAAACCCGGCAGCAAAGGGCCGAAGCCCTTGGTCATCTTTTCAGACCCTGCCGCGGCAATCCCGGCGGAGGAGCGGCCATGAAAGGAGCCTCTGAAAGCGATGATCTCGGTCCGGTCAGGCTGGTCTTTGTCATACCAGTATTTGCGGGCCATTTTTACGGCCAACTCGCAGCTTTCGGTGCCAGAATTTGTGAAGAACACGGTGTCGGCAAAGCTGTGTTCGACCAGTTTGTCGGCCAGTGCTTGCTGTTGTGGGATCTGATAGAGGTTCGACGTGTGCCAAAGCTTGCCCGCCTGTGTGGTCAGTGCGTCGACCAGCGCAGGATGCGCATGGCCCAAGCAGTTCACCGCAATGCCCGCGCCCAGATCCAGAAAGCGTCGTCCGTCCGCCTCAACCAGCCAGGAACCTTCCCCGGACTCAAAATTGAGGGGGGCGCGGGAATATGTCGGCAAGACAGATGGGATCATCGTTTTCAGTCCTATGTGAGGCCCAATGCATCAGAAAGGCACAGCTTTGCCGTATGGCATCAGGCGGGTCAACGATTTTGGTGAGAGCCGCAGAAGAAGCGCGGCAGAAAGATCACGGGCTTCGGCGCAGGGTCAGCTGCGCGAGATACGTCGGATATGTGGCGTTGTGATCATGGAGGCGTCTTTGCCTGACTTTGTCGATGAAGGCAAGATGAAAGGGCCTTGAGTTTCCCATGCGCGCCATGGATAGGGGCTGAATGAACAATCGCCCCTCTGACAATCCCGCTTTGGCTGCGGTGCTGATCCTGGTTGCCACAGCCTTTATCGCCCTGACAACTGTGTTGGCCAAGGCATTGGGGACTGGGCAGCTTGGCAAACTTGTGCTTGGCGCGCCTTTGCATGCCTTGCAGATCAGCCATGGACGGTTTGTATTTGCGTTTCTGGCCATCAGCACCATCGCAGCGGCTTTGCGCCTGAGACCACAGGGCGTGCATTGGCGATTGCATCTGGGGCGCACCACTTTGGGCTGGGGCGGCGTGACGTTGATGTTTGCGGCTGTGGCTTACATCCCGATGGCGGATGCAACGGCGATTTCCTTTTTGAACCCCGTCTTTTGCATGATCTTTGCCATTCCTTTGCTGGGGGAACGTGTGGGGCCAGTGCGGTGGGCTGCGGCTGGAATTGCGCTGGTGGGG
>CALHST010000225.1 GCA_938038825.1 uncultured Paracoccaceae bacterium
CCGAACAAGAAAGTTGGACCTATCAGCGCACTGTCTGACCATAGACTTTAGATACGGGCTTTAATTGGCCTGACAAGGCAGCTTGGACAGGATTTCATCTGCCAAGACCGGGTCGTCTTGTCGCAGGTTCGCCACCATGCGGACAAGATCGCTGCCCTGATCTGCAGGATCGACCAATGCAAGGGACTCTGCAAACTGTGCGCCGTCCACCTGGAAATTCGCAATCTCGCCCAGCCCACCGATGGGGCCAAAGCAATCTGTGCCTTTGGCGAAATAGACGCCACCGCTGTTGCCGGTGCGCAAGGTGGGCGGAACTTCCGTCACGGGAATGTCCCATGTGTCGCCCGGCTGCATGATTTTTTCATACAACGTATTGCCGTCCACAGACCGCACACGCACCCAGCTTTCAGATGCCGCTACCATGCGAATGGTGGGCCCCAGATCTTCGACAACTTGCGGAATGGGACCCGCCGGAGCAAATGTCGCGGGCAACGCCTCCTCCGCGGAAAGATCCGAAGGGTCGTACGGCGTTGTTTCGATGCCTGCAAATTGAGGTGGCACACCCGCAAAGGCCCCGGACTCACGCGGGTCCAACGTGGCAATCGGGGCATCACGTGACACCAAAACAGGCACGTCCAACGCTTGAGGACGGTAAAGCCGATCCAATGCCGCCGAGCGCGTTACATCATTGTTGCTGTCTTGCGCATTAAACGGCGCCGCTGACGTGGTTGCGTCATCAACTTCAGCCGTGGTTTCAACACCCGCCAGCGGATCAATATCCGACAGAACAACCGGTGTTTGATCCACAGGGGCCACTTGCACCTGTTGAATTTCTTTCAGAACGGCCCAGCCGCCATATCCGATGGCGCCAATCAGTCCCATCAAAACCAGCAACGACCCAATTGCCCCGGGTTCGATCCGCGACAGGAACGCATCCCCGGTCGGTGCAAATGGCGTTGCAGGAGCCTTGAACATGTCCCGGCCCGGCAAAGGTTTCAGGCGATCCTCGCGAGACGGTTTGCTGAACGACGACGCTTCGGCTGACATGCCATGTGCCACTTGAAACCCGCTTTCAGCGCAGAACACTTCAAACGCGGCATCAGGGTTCATGTTCAAATAACGGGCATAGGACCGCACGTAACCTGCAATAAATCCGGGCGTATCAAAGGCTTGCGGGTCGCAATTCTCAATCGCAGCGATATAGGCCGCCTTGATGCGCAGTTCGCGTTGCACATCCAGAAGGGACTTGCCCATCGTGGCGCGCTCGCCGCGCATAATGTCGCCTAATCGCAGATCGAAGTCGTCAAACCCTTTCGGTTCTTCGACGTCTGTTTCTTCAATTTTGGACGATCTAAACCTGATCATCGCGCGCGCCCTATATCCCCATTAGTCAGCCGATCGCCTATCTCTCATTGCCCCAGAGAAAACTGCCTGTCGATTCGGCTTTCAGCCTGTTGTTATTGGTTTATTAGCACAGCAGCAAAGGGATTTCACCCGCGGATCACTCCATCGGCGGAATTGTCCTCTTTTTTGATTAATTTAGCCGGCCAACTCAGCCCTGTTCAGCGCGCAATGCGACCACAGGGAATCCATCGCAGTCACAAGGGCATCAATTTCCTTGGGTCCATGCACTGGCGATGGTGTAAACCGCAGGCGTTCTGTGCCCCGTGGGACTGTTGGGAAGTTGATGGGCTGGACGTAAATACCGTGATCTTCCAACAGCATATCGGACAACAGTTTGGTGTGAACTGGATTGCCCACAATCACCGGCACAATGTGCGACCCGTGATCAATCAAAGGCAGCCCCAACCCTTTCAAACGCAGCTTCAAAATGCTGGCTTGGGTCTGGTGTTTCACCCGCAAATCTTCTGCAGTTTTCAGATACGCAACCGAGGCCGCAGCCCCTGCTGCCACAGATGGCGTCAGCGACGTCGTAAAGATGAACCCCGGAGCATAAGAGCGTACAGCGTCACACATTTTTTCAGATGCGGCGATATAGCCGCCCATGACGCCATAGGCTTTGGCCAAGGTGCCATTGATGATGTCGATCCGGTCCATCAGGCCGTCCCGCTCGGCCACACCGGCGCCACGCGGACCATACATGCCCACCGCGTGCACTTCGTCGATATAGGTCAGCGCCCCAAATTCATCGGCCAGATCACAGATCTCTTTGATGGGACCAAAATCCCCATCCATAGAATATACCGACTCAAACGCGATCAGCTTGGGCGCCTTCGGATCATCCGCGGCCAGCAATTCGCGCAGATGCTCGACATCATTATGCCGGAAGATGCGCTTCGCTCCGCCATTGCGGCGCACGCCTTCGATCATCGACGCGTGGTTCAGCGCATCAGAGTATATGATCAGTCCGGGAAACAGTTTCGGCAACGTCGACAGCGTCGCGTCATTTGCGATGTAGGCAGAGGTAAACAGCAAGGCAGCTTCCTTGCCATGCAGATCCGCCAATTCAGCTTCAAGCCGTTTATGATACACCGTCGTGCCGGAAATATTGCGTGTTCCACCGGACCCCGCGCCTGTTGCGTCCAAAGCTTCGTGCATGGCCTCCAACACGACAGGATGCTGACCCATGCCAAGGTAATCGTTGCCACACCACACGGTTATTGGGCGTTGACCCCCATCCGGATGTGTCCAAATCGCATGTGGGAAATGGCCGTTGCGACGTTCAATGTCGATGAACGTCCGGTAACGCCCTTCCTCGTGCAAACGATTCAAGGCTGTGTCCAAATGTGCAACGTAATCCACGCGACTCTCCTGCGGCTTGTCGTCCCCACCCTTTTAGGACAGTTCTGACCTTGGTTAGTAGGTATAGAGCGATAACAATTGGTTCAACGGTATTTTCGCGGACATTGGGTCGCATCCTGCCGTAACCACCCAAAAGTGCAATTACCGGATTTCCCGCCCCATCCGCTGGACAGCACCGCGTTGCTTGGTACTCTCGCCCTTAACCACGGATCGGAGACCCCCATGACACTCGACGCGACCCTTGCCAAGATTGATGCAGACCTGCCTGCCGCCCTTGATCGGCTGATGGACTTGCTGCGCATTCAATCCATTTCCACGGATCCCGCTTTTAAAGACCAGTGCGACAAGGCCGCTGATTGGCTGGTCGCAGATCTGAAATCCATCGGGATTGATGCATCCAAACGCCCAACACCGGGCCATGCCATGGTTGTCGGTCACGTTGATGGACCCGCTGACGCGCCCCATGTTTTGTTCTATGGCCATTATGACGTGCAGCCCGTTGATCCGATTGATTTGTGGACCGACCCCCCGTTTGAGCCGAAAATCATTGACCGCAACGGCGTAAAAATCATCCACGGGCGCGGTTCATCTGACGACAAGGGCCAGTTGATGACCTTTGTCGAAGCCTGCCGCGCTTGGAAAAACGTCCATGGCAACCTTCCTTGCCGCATCACCTTCTTCTTTGAAGGCGAAGAAGAGTCAGGCTCCCCCTCTCTGATCCCCTTCATGGAAGAAAACGCGGCAGAGCTAAAAGCCGACCTCGCCCTGAT
>CALHST010000226.1 GCA_938038825.1 uncultured Paracoccaceae bacterium
TGACGGGGCACGGGCCATTGCATAGGCAATCGGATACCCCACGGCGAGAGTCATAGCTGTCGATAAGGCCGCAATTTGCAGCGAGGAAATATAGGCTTTCCAATAAAGATCATCTTCAGTCAGGAAGACGAAGTTTTCAAAATCCAAACCCGCGATCAATGCCGCCAACCCATCTTTCATGGTTGGCGTGTAGGGCGGAATGGCCAGTGCAATATCGCTGAGAGAGATTTTGAAGACGATTGCAAAAGGGATCAGGAACAGCGCAAGCAGCCATGCATAAGGGATCGCGATAAGAAGAAGACGCTTCATTGATCCAGCAACACTCCTGCTGTATGTGACCAGCTTACCCAAACATTATCTTCCCATGTGATAGATCGCCGGGCCAGTCTGCGCGTGTTTGCTGTTTGGGCTTTGATGATGTGTCCGCCCGGCAATTCGACATGATAGGTCGAGAGGTTCCCAAGATAAGCAATGTCCAGAACCTTACCTTCCAAAAGGTTCGGTGTGTCACTGGGTTTTTCCGTGTGGATTTTCACCTTCTCGGGCCGTATCGCCAGATGTGCCGTTTGACCGTCAGAAAAGACGATATCGCTTGTTGCTTTGATCTGGGCAGTTCCGACCACCAGCGCATACAATCCGTCGCCAACTGGCTTGACGGGCCCCTGCAGGATGTTCACATCCCCAATAAAGTCAGCGACATATACTGAATTGGGCGCCTCATAGATACCATCGGGGGTCGCCACTTGAATTATGCGCCCTTCGTCCATCACCGCAATTCGCGACGCAACGGTCATCGCCTCTTCTTGGTCATGGGTTACAATGACAAAGGTCGTGCCCGTCTTCTCCTGAATATCCATCAATTCAAATTGCGTGTCTTGGCGCAGTTTCTTGTCAAGCGCACCCAACGGTTCGTCCAACAACAACAGTTTCGGCGCTTTTGCCAATGACCGCGCAAGCGCCACCCGTTGACGCTGACCGCCTGAAATCTGATGGGGTTTGCGCCGCGCAAATTTTTCCAAACGGGTCAGCTTTAACATCTCATCTACGCGCGCAGTGATGTCAGCCTTGCTCCGCTTCTCTCGCCGCAGTCCAAACGCAATATTTTCGAACACCGACAAATGCGGGAACAGCGCATATGACTGAAACATCATATTCACGGCACGCTTGTTTGGCGGGACATGCGCGATGTCCTGACCGGCCAATTGAATGCTGCCCATTGTGGGGTCTTCGAACCCAGCAAGCATTCGCATCATCGTGGTCTTGCCGCAGCCAGACGGACCTAAAAGCGCAAAGAACTCGCGTTCAAAGATGTCCAACGTCAGATCGTCAATAGCCGTGAAATCACCGAAGGTCTTGGTGATGTTTTGAAACCGAATCAAAGGCTTCTCGGTGGGATCATCCCACGGTGCGAACGTCGTCTCGCTCATGGCGTTGTCCCTGTACGTGTCGGGCGGCCCAACTTCTGGACCGCCCCAAAGGCATTACGTGCCCGATTTGATTTTGGTCCACAGACGGGTCAGCGAGCGTTGTTCTTTCGCGCCCCATGGTGTCACCGTGTATAGGTTTTCCAAAGCAGACGCGTCTGGGTAAATCGCCGTATCACCGATCACATCCTCAACAAGGAACTCTTGGCTCGCAAGATTACCGTTGGCGTAATATACATAGTTCGACGCCGCCGCCATGTTTTGTGCATCCATGATAAAGTTCAGGAACTTGTGCGCCGCTTCGGGGTTTGGCGCGTCCACCGGTACCGCCATTTGGTCAAACCACATCAGTGCACCCTCAGACGGTGCATTATAGGCGATTTCCACACCATTTTCAGCCTCTGCCGCGCGGTCCCGCGCTTGCAGAACGTCGCCCGACCAGCCAACAGCCACGCAGATGTCACCATTGGCCAAAGCGTTGATGTATTCTGACGAATGGAACTTCTGAACATGCGGACGAATGGCCATGATGACCTCTTCCGCTTTGGCGAGCGCCTCTTTGCTCTTTGCATCTTTGTCATCCATGCCAGCATAAGCCAGCGCCGCCGGGATTATCTCGGTCGGAGCATCAAGGAAATGCACGCCACAGGCAGCCAGCTTTTCCATATTGGCAGGGTCAAAGATCAACGCCAAGGAGCCAATTGGGGCATCGTCGCCCAGAATTTCTTTGACCTTGCCCACATTCACACCAATCCCTGTGGTGCCCCACATGTAGTTGATGGAATAGGCATTGCCCGGATCATAAGTTGATGTGCGCGCTTCGATTACGTCCCACATGTTGTCCGCATTGGAAAGCTTGGATTGGTCCAGTTCCTGGAACACACCTGCCGCAATCTGACGCTGCAAAAACGTGCCCGTTGGCACCACGACATCATACCCTGAAGAGCCCGCCAACATCTTGGTTTCCAGCACTTCGTTGCTGTCGAACACATCATAAATCAGCTTGATGCCGGTTTCTTCTTCGAACTTGGTCAGCAGTTCTTCATCGATATAGTCGGACCAATTATAGACCCGCACTTCTTCTGCATGGGCCGCATATGCGCCCAGCGCCATCACCGAGGCCGTAAGGGCCAGTTTCCATTTGATCATCAGATACTCCCAAAAGATACCCGCCGATTTTTCGGCATTGGCGCGATTTGATCAAGTTTTGCCGCTGGCAACAAGAAAAAAGCCGTGAGATGATCGATTGTGATGTCAACGGCGCGCAAAAAAGGGACAACCCCATGAACAAAATCACCAACCATCTTCCCACCGCAGACCTGCAAGCGATTGATGCGGCCCATCATATGCACCCGTTTTCATCTGGCGATGAGTTGCGTGAAAAAGGGGCGCGCGTCATCACTCGGGCCAAAGGCGTCTTCCTGACAGATAGCGACGGCAACGAAATCCTTGATGGGATGGCAGGATTGTGGTGCGTCAATATTGGATATGGCCGCGAAGAGTTGGCCGATGCGGCCGCACGCCAGATGCGGGAATTACCCTATTACAACACATTCTTTCAGACGACCCATGTGCCTGCCATTGCGCTGTCAGAAAAGCTGGCCTCACTTGCTCCCGGGGATTTGAACCATGTGTTCTATGGCACATCTGGTTCAGACGCCAATGACACCAATATTCGACTGGTTCGCACGTTCTGGGCCATGCAAGGGCAACCAGAGCGCACGATAATTGTGTCTCGTAAGAATGCCTATCACGGGTCTTCTGTCGGGTCCGGCTCTCTTGGCGGGATGGCCTTCATGCATGATGTGAATTCCATGCCCATCCCCGACATCGTGCATATCAATCAGCCCAATTGGTGGGCCGAAGGCGCGGATACCACACCAGAAGACTTTGGCCTGCAAACTGCGCGTGAACTCGAAGCTGTCATTGAAGAACACGGTGCAGACAAAATCGCCGCCTTTATCGGGGAGCCTATCCAAGGCGCCGGAGGCGTGATCATTCCGCCCGAAACCTACTGGCCCGAGATCCAACGCATCTGCAAAAAACACGACATTCTGCTTATCGCCGACGAGGTCATCTGCGGCTTTGGTCGTACCGGCAACTGGTTCGGCAGCCAAACGCTTGGGATTGAACCGGACATCATGACAATCGCCAAAGGTCTGTCCTCTGGTTACCAGCCTATCGGTGCTGTCATTGTGTCAGATCGCATTGCCGCTGTGATTGACAAAGCGGATTTCCCACATGGCTATACCTATTCAGGCCACCCCGTGGCCTGCGCAGTTGCTCTGGAAAACCTGCGCATTCTCGAAGAAGAAAACATCATCCCCTATGTCCGGGACACCGCGGCTCCGGCCATGGCCAAAGCATGGCATTCGCTGGCAGATCATCCTCTTGTCGGCGATACTCGAATGACAGGGCTGATCGGATCGCTTGCTTTGACACCCGACAAGAAAACCCGCGCCAAATTTCGGGCAACCGAAGGCACCGTCGGGTTGATTTGCCGGGAACGTTGCTTTGCAAACAACCTTGTCATGCGCCATGTCGGTGATCGAATGGTCGTCTCACCACCCTTGATCATTTCCGAATCCGAGATCCAAACACTGATCACCCGCGCCCGAAAAGCGCTTGATGAAACTTACGACATCATCACAGAAAAAGGCCTGTTACACCCGGCACCTTAACCTTTCTTTTGGTTCCAAATACCTCGGGGAGCGCGAGGGGCAGCGCCCCTCGTACCAAATATGTAATGCAGCCAAAGGCTGCTCATTTCGGTAACCGCAAACGCTCTAATGCCCGCAAAGACGCATAGCCATCCGGTATAAGCCCCGCTGATTTTTGCCATCCTCGAACAGACGCAATCGTCAATGGACCGATCTTGCCATCAATTTTAACAGTATCGAATCCTGCCGCCGTCAATCGTTCCTGCAACTCTACGCGCTCGTCAAAGGTCAATGCGCGATCATCTCGCGGCCAGTTTTGGGCGAATGGACCCTTCCCAAGAATCCGATCTCCTAAGTGTCCCACCCCAATCACATAGGCGTCAGCTGTGTTATACCGCTCTATGACTGCGAAATTATCAAAGATCATAAACGCAGCGCCACGCGCGCCAGCGGGCAACAAGATCGAGGCCGCCCCATGATCTGGGACTGCTTTGCCAGTTGTGTCGCGCACGCCCAATTGCGCCCAAGACACAGGTGACTTCGATATCTTTCTATCCGCCAAAGTATAGTCAAACCCGTCGGGCAAGGTCACTTCTACGCCCCAGGGCTGACCTTGGGTCCAACCAAACGCCTTCAAATATGCCGCAGTCGACGCCAACGCATCTGTTGGATCAGACCCCCAAATATCGCGCTTTCCATCGCCTGTGAAATCCACAGCATGTTCCAGATACGACGTCGGCATGAACTGCGTGTGGCCCATAGCGCCCGCCCAACTGCCCAACATGTCTTTTGGTGCGATGTCCCCGTCCTGCAAGATTTGCAACGCGGCAATCAACTGCGCTTCGAAAAACGCGGCACGACGGCCTTCAAACGCCAACGTGGCCAAGGCGCTCAACGTTTTCTCGCCACCTTTGAACGTGCCAAATGCGCTCTCTAAGCCCCAGATCGCGACTACGATGTGACCGTCCACACCATAGGCGTCTTCGATCTTGCGCAGCGTATCTTTGTGCGACGCATATGCCGCCTTACCATTGGAAACCCGTGCGTCGCTGACCGCGGTGTCCAAGTAATCCCAAATGGTCTTTGTGAATTCAGCTTGATTGCGATCGCGTTTCAAAACAGTGTCTTCAAACGTAACAGACTTCAATGCCGCATCCAATGTTTTGCGCGTAATTCCGGCGTTTTCAGCCCGCGCACGAAATGCATCAAGCCATTGGGAAAACGCATCGGCCTGAGAGTCATCAATTTGCTTTGTCTGCTCAAAGGGGCGTGTTTGCGGACGCACGGCTGACACTGCCGCAACAAAGGATGCCGCGCCGACCCGTGCAATGGGGCGTTTTGATTCCAAAACGGTCTCTGCCGTCACAATACTACCGACAAGCGCCGACACTATTGTCAAACCTACATACCGCATCTTTGCCTCGTATTTTTTTGTTGCTTGGGTTTAACCTAGGGGCCTTCGCGGCCCTGACAATGCTACAATGCGTTAGGGGCTCCTTCCGGCAATTCTCTGCGCAGCCTTTGAATGTGGTCCCGCAGCATGGAAACACGACGGGGACGAAAACTTTCCGACGTCACCTCTAGCGCATCCATGCGATCCAAGCGAAAGGTTCGATAGTCTTGACGCAGGTGGCACCACGCCATCAGGACGCTTGAGGCTTCTAGATACACAATTCCCAATGGCCAGACTTTGCGCCGTGTTTGTGCACCGTTTGCGTCTTGATAGTAAAAGACAATTGCGTGTTCGTCCCAAGTCGCTGCCCGAAGTACCGCAACATCAATTGTTGGCGCTGGAGGTCTTCGAAAACGTTGCGCATCCAACACAGCATGTTCCAAGCGATGGGCTTGGCGATCCGGGACCCGCGCGGTGATCTTCGCCAACGCAGATTGCGCGGCTTTGGCAATCGACGGATCCCCAATCACGGCAACATCGCGCAGCCCCAGCACCAATGCTTCCAGTTCGTCATCTTCAAACCCCAAAGGCGGCAGGCTGGCATCTTCGACCAAGGTAAAGCCAAACCCGGCTTCGCCATCAATAACAGCCCCCAGCCCTCGCAACGCATCAATGTCTCGATAGATGGTTCGCACCGACACACCCAGATCAAAGGC
>CALHST010000227.1 GCA_938038825.1 uncultured Paracoccaceae bacterium
TATTCAAATGTCGTAAAAATCATACTCATGCTACAAAACCGCCTGCATCGCTGTGTGAATTGCGTGATGCAACGACCCTGCCGATGCGCGTGGGCCAAGGATTCGTACAAAGTTGTCGCCGCCTGAGATCACAAAGCAGCCAAGGTGATGGATGGTCGTTCGGGTCGCAGAGCCTGCGGGGAAGGCGCGGGTGTTGATGGGGCATAGTAACTCTATCACAGTGTCGATTCCGGATCCGGACAGGTCAAATCCGGCCCAAGCGTCGGTTTGTTCGGTCACGGACGCAGACTCGCCCAGTTTGGCTTTGACGATCTCGGCAAGGTCTTCGTGTGTTTCAAAATCCGCCCCGATCATGTATTGGTCCGGTCCCATCCAGACCGCAGAAAAGGGTTCCCCAAGAAGGGCCGTTCCGGGGCTGGGGGGCGGGGCACCAAGCAGGGTTTTTAGCGCCTTTTCGCAGGTAGCTTCGGTTCCCAGCCGGGCAGCGGCGCTGGCAAGGGCAAGGTTGGTAACTTCGCTCAATGTCAAAGTGCCAAAGGTTTCGACCAAGGGTTCAGACCCGCCAAGGGCGGTGATGGGTTTCAGATCATGCACGGACACGCTCTCCCTCTGGGTCGATGAAATGGGCGGAGACGATTTCGACATCGACGGTCAAATCGGTGACGGGCGAGACAAGGCGCATCTGCTCGCCCAGCCGGTTTGATCCGTTTTTCAAGAACCCAAGGCCGATCATACTGTCGAGTGAGGGCGAAAACGCGGCAGAGGTCACATAGCCTTGATCATGCGCGGCATCGACGGGCCCGGATTGCGCCATGAGGTGTCCTCCAGCGGTGATTTTGTCGCTGGAACTCAGCGGTTTGATCCCCACTTGCCTCAACGCAGTGTCTTCGTTCAGACCGGGACGTTCAGATAAGACAGAGCCGATACTGTCCTTTTTCTTGCTGACCATTCGGCCCATACCGAGGTTCAGCGCGGTGGTTGTGCCGTTCAATTCATTGCCCGCCGCGTGTCCCTTTTCGATGCGCATCACGCCCAAGGCTTCGGTGCCGTAGGGAGTGACGTCGAACTCTTCGCCCTCGGCCATCAATCGGCGCATCAGCGCGTCGCCGTACCGGGACGGCACCGCGATCTCGAACGCCAATTCGCCCGAGAACGAGATGCGGAACAGTCGCGCGCGCAACCCGCCGCAGACTGTGATGTTGCCGCAGGCCATGAATGGGAACGCCTCGTTCGAGATGTCGAAGTCCGGGTCCACGATCTTTTGCAACAGCTTGCGCGAGTTTGGCCCCGCGACGGCGTATTGCGCCCACGCCTCGGTGGTCGAGATCAGCTGCACGTCCATGCCCGGGAACAGACATTGGCGCACGAACTCCATGTGTTGATAGACTTTGGCGGCGTTGGCGGTGGTTGTGGTGACGACGAAATGGTCCTCGGCCAACCGCGCGGCAGTGCCATCATCCATCGCGATCCCGTCTTCGCGCAACATCAGGCCATAGCGCGTTTTCCCAACGGCGAGTTTGGCGAAGGCGTTGCAATAAACGGTGTTCAGAAACGCTGCCGCATCGGTGCCTTGCAAGTCGATTTTGCCAAGCGTCGTGCAGTCGCATACCCCAACCGAGTTGCGGGTTGCCAGCACTTCGCGGTCCACGGACTGGCGCCAATGGGTTTCCCCCGGTTTCGGGAACCATTGCGCGCGCAGCCAATTGCCGACTTCGACAAACACAGCGCCTTGTTCCTTGGCCCAGAAGTGCGAGGGCGTGAGGCGTGTCGGGTGGAATTCCATGCCTTTGATGCGCCCGGCCATGGCGCCAATCGCAACGGGGGAATAAGGTGGCCGGAAGATTGTCGTGCCAACCTCGGGGATGGATTTTCCAGCGAGTTCGGCCATGATTGCAAGCCCGCCGATGTTGGAGGTTTTACCCTGATCGGTCGCCATGCCAAGTGTCGTGTAGCGTTTCAGATGCTCGACCGAGCGGAAACCTTCTTGGTGCGACAGCTTCACGTCTTTCACGGTTACATCGTTTTGCTGGTCGAGCCATGCGCGCGAGCAGCCTTCGACATACCAGAAGGGCGTTTGATTGACGGGCGCATCGTCGGCGCTTGGGAGTGTGGGCAGTGCGCCCGGCAGGTCCAGCGCGCTTTGGGCGGCTTTGGCACCAGTTTGCAGGGCAGCATGGGTCGAAAAATCACCATTTGCGGCGCCTGCGACAGTCATACCCGGTGGAAGTGTGCTGCCAGGTACAAAGGCGGACAGGGCGCCGTTCCAAGTGGGTCGCCCGCGTTGATGGCATGTCAGATGCACATTGGGATTCCAGCCACCCGACACACCCAGTGCGCCGCATTCAAGTGTGCGCATTGATCCGTCGGCCTGTTTGACCTCGACAAAAGTCAGGCCAAGGCGTCCCATTGTGTCGACAACTTGCGCGCTTTTGAGAACTTCGTAATCAGGATTGAACGGCGCATCCTCTCGGCTGTCGACAACGGCGGCGATTTTGACACCTTTGGCCATCAGATC
>CALHST010000228.1 GCA_938038825.1 uncultured Paracoccaceae bacterium
TGTTCTTCAGCGTTCTCAAAATACTCAGACAACGCGGCCACTTTGGCTGTTGTTTTGGTGCTGTGATCAAGCGTCGTAAAAAGCGCTGCGAAGTCCTTCATTACGCAGCCTCGTCTGTGTCATCTTCGGCGCCGAATTCTGTTTGCACAATCTGCGCATTGTACCCTTGTTCGCAAAGATATCGCGAAAAGATGTCAGTGTAGCCATGCGTGACATAAACGTTGTCCGCACCCGTTTCTTTGATGGCCTGCAACAGCCCCGGCCAATCGGCGTGATCTGAAATCACAAACCCACGGTCACCCGCGCGGCGTCTTCTGATTCCGCGAATGGCCATCCAGCCCGATGCAAATCCTGTTTCGCGCGGGCCAAAACGCTGCGCCCATTTGGCCGCGAGTGCCGAAGGCGGGGCGATTACCAAAGCGCCGGGATGGTCTTTGGCATTGGTATCGGCGGTCACGTGGATCGTATCTGGCAACGCGATCCCTTGGCCGCGCAAAACGGCGTTTGTGGCTTCGACCGCGCCGTGGGTCAGAATGGGCCCGGGGCCGTCCAACATGGTCATCAGCCGCTGCGCTTTTCCCAAAGAATACGCTCCCAACATCGCGACTTTTCCGGCTGCTGCGCAATCTGCCCACCATCGATTCAGATCAGCGGCGACTTCGGATTGGGCGCGCCATCGGAACACAGGCAAACCAAAGGTGCTTTCCGTGATAAAGTGGGTGCATGGTACCGGTTCAAACGGCGTCGACAGACCATCATCTTCGATTTTGTAATCACCCGAGACCACCCAGATCTGGCCCTTATAAGCAACGCGGATTTGCGCGGCGCCAGGTACATGTCCGGCTGGATGAAAACTGACAGTGACGCCATTGATATCGCGTGCCTCACCGTATGTGACCGTGTCGATTGTGATCTTGCCAAGCCGGTGACGCAACACTGGTGCGGCGATGTCGGTTGCAAGATATCGACCCATTCCCGGACGGGCATGATCTGCATGCCCATGGGTAATCAAAGCCCGCGAGACTTTGCGCCATGGGTCAATGTAGAAATCTCCGATCGGGCAATAAATGCCTTCGGGGCGGAATGTTAAAAGCGGACTGGCCATGCGCGATAACGTAGCAGCACAGTCACATTTGCCCAGTCGTGGGCCGGTGTTTATGCGGCCGCCTGTTCAAAATGTTGAGCAAGGTCATCAAAGATAGCATTGCGCGTCGCAGTTTGTTCCATCAGAACTTCATGTTCGGCACCGGGGATCATTTTCAGATCGCCATCGTTCCAGCGCTGCATCCGGTCATGAATGCGACCTGTATGTACAATACGTTCATTGTCCCCAAGAAACGTTTTGCATGGGATCTTCGGAGAGGGCTGTACAGCAAGGTCGTTACATTCCTCAATTGCCTCACCCAACCAAATGTAGCTTGGCCCGCCAAGACACAGATCCGGGTGTGCGCTAACTTGATCGCGCATCATGCTGTGCATGTCGGGATCGGTGGTCAGCATGTTGTCCTCAAAAGGGGCTTTTAAAACATAAGGTTCGGGAACTGTTGTGGGCGCAAGACGACCGCCCTGTCCAATCGCAGGCATCACACGGGTCAGAACCCATGCGGCAGGCTGCAATGGCTTTGAGATTTTGATGCCCCACATCGGCGCACTAAAGGCAGCGGCTTGAACGGGCAGGTCTTCATAGACAGATCGCAATCCAATCGCACCACCCATGGAATGCGCCAGCAAGAAGTATGGTTTGGGCATGTCCAGGGTCCGCGCCGCTTTTAGCAACGTTGCGACGTCCTTTTGATAATCTTGGAAGTCACCCACATGGCCGATACGTGGATCATCCAACAATCGATCCGCCAAACCTTGACCGCGCCAATCAATCGAGACTGTCGCAAAGCCCCGGGCGGCCAGGTCAGTCGCCGCGGGGCCATATTTTTCGACATATTCCGTACGTCCGGGAAACAGAAGGACAGTGCCTTTGGTGGCATCGCGCGCCCAAGCTGCTATGCGCAGGCGCACGCCGTCTGATGCATGCATCCACCAAGCCGCCCCATCTTCGGGACCGGGCGACACATCTGTAAAAAGAGGGGCATCAGTCATCGTCATGGCAGGGACCTCCTGTCAGGAAATAAGTACGAAATTGTTAACGAAGAGTTACGCGAGGACCGACGCGAGCTTCATTGCCAAACCCATGTCGCCATCGACTTTAAGTTTGCCGGTCATAAAGGCAGAAGTCGGGTTTTCAGATCCGTCCATGATGCCTTGGAACGTGTCAGCATCCGCTGTCAACGTGACATCGGCCTCATCATCCGACACGCGCGCGCCATCGGAATCGATCAGAACGGCGCCCGAGCCTTCGATCGCGAATTTCGCGCTGCCCTCGAAATCTGCGCCGCCAAGTTTTTCGTTCAGCGCTTCAACCGCCTGATTCAATACGTCACTCATGTTTGATGCCCTTTCGGTAAGTTTGTTGCGTCTCAGCTCTGGAACTGGCCGCGTTGAGTGTTACTATTCTCATATGACCCTTAGGCATACATATCTCCACCTTACCGTTACGGCATTTTTCGTAATGGTGGGGAATTCCTTACCTTTGCAGGCACAAGAACCTGTGAGTGGACTGTTAGAATCGCTTCAAAGCGCCACGAAAGAAGAATCGCTTCGGCTGGATCGGCAGATCAAGGCCGAGTGGTCCAAAACGGGGTCGCCTTCGATGAATCTGCTGCTGCGGCGCGGGAACAATGCGTTGGAAGAAGACAACATCGACGCGGCGATTGATCATTTTCGTGCTTTGACGGATCACGCACCGGATTTTGCGGAAGGATGGCATGGTTTGGCGCGTGCTTATTTCGCGGCGGAATTGCACGGCCCAACGCTGGACGCTTTGGGTGAAACTTTGCAACGAAACCCGGATCACTATGATGCGCTTTATGGATTAGGTGTCATGTTTCAGGCCTTTGGCGATTTAAGCCGCGCCGAAGAAGCCTTGCGCAAAGTTCTGGACTTGCATCCCCATCATGAAAACGCCAAGCAGGCGTTAGAAACGCTCAAACGCGACGGCATCGGGCGCACGCTTTAAGCACAAGGGGACGAGGGTGAACCAGCACGCCCGCGTGGTGGCCGTATTGGGCCCCACGAATACAGGAAAAACCTCTTACGCGATTGAACGCATGCTGGGCCACCGCACGGGTGTCATTGGCTTGCCTTTGCGTCTTTTGGCGCGTGAAGTATATGACAGGATTGTCGAAGCACGCGGCCCGTCTGTAGTTGCGCTGGTGACCGGAGAAGAGCGGATCGTCCCGCCGCGCACGCAGTATTGGGTGTGCACAGTCGAAGCAATGCCCGAAGGCATGGGCTGTGATTTCCTTGCGGTCGACGAAATTCAGCTGTGCGCAGATCCCGAGCGGGGCCACGTCTTTACAGACCGTTTACTGCGTGCGCGCGGGCTTCATGAGACGCTGTTTTTGGGTGCGGATACTATGCGCGGTCCGATCCGTGCGTTGATTCCAGACGCACACTTTATGCAACGCGAACGGATGTCGACGCTGATGTATACGGGATCCAAGAAGACAGGGCGCATGCCTGCGCGCTCTGCCATTGTTGGGTTTTCCATCGACAGTGTTTACGCCATGGCGGAACTGCTGAAACGGCAAAAGGGCGGGGCGGCGGTTGTCATGGGCGCGTTGTCTCCGCGCACCCGAAATGCGCAGGTTGCGATGTATCAAGCGGGTGAGGTCGATTACCTGGTGGCCACGGATGCGATCGGCATGGGACTGAACCTGGATGTGCACCATGTCGCCTTTTCGTCGCTGACGAAGTTCGATGGACGTCGTATGCGCCACTTACAACCCAACGAGTTGGCTCAGATCGCAGGGCGTGCAGGGCGTGGGATGCGCAATGGGACGTTTGGTGTCACCGGGGATGCACCGCCGCTGGACGATGGTGTGGCCGGCGCAATCATGGATCATCGCTTTACGCCGCTGAAAAAGCTCATCTGGCGCAATTCGGATTTACAGTTTGGATCCGTGGATCGTTTGATCGGCGCGCTTGAACAGGCGCCGCAAGACGACATGTTGGTCAAAGCCCGGGATGCGGACGATCTATTGGCGCTGAAAGCCTTGTCTGCGTCAGCAGAAGTCACGGCACGGGCCACGTCGGGGCCGGCTATCAAACTGCTTTGGGATGTCTGCCGAGTGCCTGATTTCCGCGGTATTGGTGCGGGTGAACATTCTGCACTTTTGGAAGTCATCTTTAACCATCTGCACGAGCGCGGACAGATCCCGGATGACTGGATTGCCCGTCAAATCAAGCGAATCGACAAGACCCAAGGTGACATTGATACCATCGCCAAACGGCTCGCGTTTATTCGAACTTGGACCTATATCGCACAACGGAAGGGGTGGACACGTGACGATTCCCATTGGCGTGACGTGTCCCGCGCGGTAGAAGACCGCCTATCGGATGCGTTGCATTCGGGATTGATGCAAAGATTTGTTGACCGGCGGACCAGCGTTTTGCTCCGCCGGCTCGGCCAAAAGGAGGCCATGGTGGCTGACGTAAGTGATACTGGTGAAGTAACTGTTGAAGGCGAATTTGTAGGTAAACTGGACGGGTTCCGGTTTACACAGGACAAAGGCGCAGGGCAGGCGGAAGCGAAAACAATTAAGACGGCTGCGCTGCAAGCATTGGCCCCGCATTTCCATTTGCGCGCGGACCGCTTTTATAACGCGCCAGATACCGAAATTGATTTCACCGAACAGGGTGGCCTGATGTGGGGCTCTGCGGCGGTTGGCAAACTTGTCGCGGGCCAAGAGGCATTGAAGCCTCGCGTCGAAGCGTTTGTTGACGATGTGGCAGGGCCTGAAGTTGCAGAAAAAGTGCAGCGTCGTTTGCAGCATTTCATTGATCGCAAAGTCGCGGCTTTGTTTGAACCGATGAACGATATGACAAAAGACGAGGCCCTGACCGGTTTGGCAAAGGGATTTGCCTTTCAGTTGGTCGAAGGGTTTGGCATCTTGCCCCGCGCGTCTGTTGCCAATGATGTCAAAGCGTTGGATCAAGATGCGCGCGGCTTGTTGCGCAAGCATGGCGTGCGTTTTGGTCAGTTTACCATCTTTATGCCATTGATCCTGAAGCCAGCGCCGACTCGGCTGCGTCTTGTGCTATGGAGCCTGTCGCAAGGCTTGCAAGAATTCCCCGAAGCGCCGCCGCCTGGGTTGGTAACAATTCCTGTTGATACGTCAGCACCGCAAGGTGCGGACATCATGTCTGGGTATCGTAATTCCGGTGATCGCGCGATCCGCATTGATATGCTGGAACGCTTGGCGGACATGCTGCGCGGCGAAGACAGCCGTGGCGGTTTTGAAGCCAAGGCCGACATGTTGTCGATCACAGGGATGACGCTGGAACAGTTTTCTGACCTGATGGCGGGCTTGGGCTATAAGGCAGAAAAAGGCGAGCGGCCTAAAGTGAAAGCTGTTGCCGAAGCAGTCGACGCTGCACCAGCAGAAGAGCCAAGCGCAGCGGCTACGACAGACGCAACGCCAGCCGATGACGCCCCGGTAGCCGCAGAGGAGGCCGTTGCGGAAGCGGCACCTGCCGATGAGTCCGTTGGCGAAGCAGCATCTGTAGAAGAAACATCTGACGCGGACCCGGTGGCAGACGCAGACGCGCCCGCAAAAGATGCGGACCCCGAGATGGAGGTGTTTTACACCTTCACATGGGGCGG
>CALHST010000229.1 GCA_938038825.1 uncultured Paracoccaceae bacterium
ACGATTCATTGTTCGGGAACGCAAATTGCGGGACGCGCCCCGAACGCTGGAAAGCCTGGGCACCGAGCTGAAATTGTCAAAAGAGCGGGTGCGCCAACTTGAAGCGGCTGCGTTCTCGAAGATGAAAAAGACGCTGGAAAATGAAAGCCGTGAGGTACACAACTTCCTTCTATGAAGGTGTGGACACAAATTTTATCCGGCGCGGCATTTTGTGTCGCGCCTTTTGCATGGGCTGAGGTGCCACCCGCAGCGTATCAGGCTGATGTAGTCATCATTGGCGAATTACACGACAATCCAACGCACCACCGCAAGCAGACTGAAATTCTGAGGTCACTGCGCCCCTCGACTGTCGTTTATGAAATGCTGACCCCGGACGAGGCGGCGATTTTGGCGGATGTGGCGCGGAAACCCGAAGAAATGGGCCACGCGACTGCGGGTTTTCATTGGTCGAATATCGGTGATTACTCAGAACTTTTGGCTGTGAGCCCCAAGATCGTTGGGGCGGCGTTGCCCACTGACCGTGTTCGCGCTGCATTTTCAGATGGGGCTGCGTCTGAATTTGGCATGGGCGCAGATGTCTTTGGGCTGAAGGACGCGCTTTCCGAGCAAGAGCAATCAGCGCGCGAGACGTTGCAATTCGCAGCCCATTGCGAGGCAATGCCGCAAGAGATGATGGGTGGGATGGTCGAAGCGCAACGATTGCGAGATGCGCATTTCGCACGTGTGGCGCTGGACGCCTTGCAAGAATACGGGTCTCCGATTGTTTTGATTACTGGAAATGGTCACGCACGCACAGATTGGGGCGTTCCTTCTGTGATTGCCAAAGTAAGCCCGGATGTGGCGGTATTTTCGATTGGTCAGTCTGAAAATGAAACGCTGCAAGGCACCTTTGATATGGTTCTGGATGCTCCTGCGCCCAAACGGGGTGACCCATGTGCTGCATTTCAATGACTTGAGCTTCCTACGCGCGGGGCCTACCTTGCCATCATGATGCAAGGAAAACGCGTATTATTGATTATCGGCGGCGGGATCGCGGCCTTTAAGTCGCTGGATTTGATCCGCCGTCTGAAAGAACGTGGTGTCGCCGTTACGCCGGTTCTGACCCGGGCTGCGGAAGAGTTTGTAACGCCGCTGTCAGTGTCCGCCTTGGCAGGGGAAAAGTGCTATCGCGATTTGTTCGATCTGACAGATGAGGCCGAGATGGGGCATATCCAATTGTCCCGTGTGGCGGATTTGGTGGTTGTGGCCCCAGCCACGGCGGACTTGATGGCGAAGATGGCGCAAGGTCTTGCCGGTGATTTGGCGTCCACCCTTTTGCTGGCCACGGATACACCGGTTTTGGTGGCCCCTGCTATGAATGTGCGAATGTGGGAACACGCAGCCACGCAACGCAACATCCAGACGCTGCAAGGGGATGGTGTTTTGTTCGTTGGTCCGAATGAAGGTGACATGGCGTGTGGCGAACATGGTCCCGGGCGTTTGTCGGAACCACTTGAAATTGTTGCGGCCATCGAAGCTGCGTTTGGTACCGGTCCTCTTGCCAGTAAACGCGTTTTAGTGACGTCTGGGCCCACACATGAACCGATCGATCCTGTGCGCTATATCGCCAACCGATCCTCCGGCTCACAGGGAACAGCCATCGCACAAGCCTTGATGCGGCAAGGGGCCGAGGTGGTGTTTGTAACAGGCCCCGCCGATGCGGCGCGCCCCCAAGGTGCGCAGATCGTCGAAGTTCAGACCGCGCGCGAGATGTTGGAGGCTGCCCAAGCCGCATTGCCCGTAGATGCCGCCATCTGTGCGGCAGCAGTCGCGGATTGGCATGTGATTGGCGCAAGTGATCAAAAGCTGAAGAAGTCCAAGGATGGGACCCCGGCGCTGGAGTTTGGCGAAAATCCCGACATCCTCAAAACTATCGCGAACCACCAGACCGCACGACCCACGTTGGTTGTTGGCTTCGCCGCAGAAACCAATGATGTGATCGACAATGCGACCGCCAAGCGGCTGCGCAAAGGGTGCGATTGGATTGTGGCCAACGATGTGCGTCCCGAAACCGGGATCATGGGGGGGGACGAAAACGCAGTCACGTTGATCTCGGCAGAAGGTGCGGACACGTGGCCGCGCATGTCGAAAACAGATGTTGCGCGTCGCTTGGCCACTGCAGTGTCGGATGCGTTGACCAAGGCATCACAGACATGAACCCCACCATTTCGATCCTGTGGGATGCGGGTGCGGATACGTCTCTTGGCTTGCCAAAGTACGAAACGGTGGGCGCGGCGGGCGCAGATATTCGGGCGAATTTACCTGATCGCGGAACGATGACCCTGCAGGCAGGGGCGCGCGTGTTGGTTCCAACAGGATTGCGCATGGCCATTCCGCAAGGGTTCGAAGTGCAGTTGCGCCCAAGGTCGGGATTGGCACTGAAGCACGGAATAACTTTGCCAAACAGTCCTGCGACAATCGACAGTGATTATCGGGGGCCTTTAGGGGTGATTGTGCAAAACACCGGATCGGAAGAGTTTGTCATCACTCACGGGGATCGCGTCGCGCAAATGGTGGTCGCCCCCGTGGTGCAAGCGGCCTTCTTGGTTGTTGAAACTTTGGATGACACAGAACGCGGAACCGGCGGTTACGGCTCCACAGGCGTGCGCTGATGGTCATGGTTTTGGTCATGGCTGGTGCACTTTGGGGCGTCGGCTGGATGATGAAAACACCTGTTCAGGCACGTTTGGTGATGATCGGTTTGCTGTTTGTGGGGGTATTGACGCTTCACGTGGTTCTGCCATTTGGGCACCCCCTGCGGGAAGCCACAGGTGGATCTGCTGGCCCTTGGTTGGTTGTTGCCGGGGCGATCACGTTGGTCTTTGGGTATCGCAAAGTGCTGGAACTTTTGCGATCCAAGGCGCAAATTAAAGAAGCACAAGACGCACCTGCGGCGAAACCGGGCACGTTTTCCGAAGCAGAATTAAACAGATACGCGCGTCACATTGTTCTTCGAGAAATTGGTGGCGCGGGCCAAAAGGCGATGAAAAACGCGTCGGTCCTTGTGATTGGTGCAGGGGGGCTTGGCAGTCCAGCGTTGCAATATCTCGCGGCGGCTGGTGTGGGCACCATCGGAGTGGTGGATGATGATGTGGTGGACAGCGCAAACCTGCAACGGCAAGTGATTCACAAGGATGCGCGCATAGACATGCCCAAGGTGTTTTCCGCCCAAAGCGAAATGGAAGCCCAAAACCCATTCATCACGGTGAAGCCTTATCATCGACGTTTGGATGCCAAGACCGCCGCAGCGTTGTTTGAAGAATACGATGTTGTGATGGATGGCACAGACAACTTCAACACGCGGTATTTGGTCAACGCAGCAGCCGTTGCGACGGGCACGCCGCTTATCTCGGGTGCATTGACACAATGGGAAGGGCAGTTGTCTGTCTTCCATCCTGCAAACGATGCCCCATGTTATCAATGTATCTTTCCTCAAGCCCCCGATCCATCATTGGCACCGCCCTGTTCCGAAGCAGGGGTGATTGGACCGTTGCCAGGTGTAATCGGCACCATGATGGCGCTTGAGGCAGTGAAGTTGATCACGGGGGCAGGGCAAAGCCTGCTGGGTGACATGCTGATCTATGACGGACTTTATGGCGAAACCCGCAAGATCAAACTGCGTCGCCGGGCCGATTGCGCCACGTGCGGACAAACGACACACAAAGCGGTGGGTTGAGACTGGCACAGCCAAGCCCTACCTCCGCATGTAAAGGAGCCTATTATGACCAACATTTTCCTGACCGACTGGACGACAGAGTTCGGTCTGCCCCCGTTTGACCAAATCTCGGATGATGATTTTGCCCCGGCGGTGGATGTCGCGTTGGAACGCCATCAGGCGGATATCGACGCGATTGCGTCTGCGGCAGATGTGCCAACCTTTGACAATGTGATAGGCGGGTTGGAAGCGGCGGGTTCCGATCTGGATAAAGTTCTGGGCGTGTTTTTCAACGTTGCAGGATCAGACAGCAACCCGAAACGCGAAGCGTTGCAGCGAGAGTTTTCCCCAAAACTGGCAGCCCATTTTGCTGAAATTTCATCGAACAAGGCGTTGTTCGCGCGTGTGGCCGCACTTTGGGACAGTCGGGACAGCTTGGATATCACCGACGAACAGGCGCGGGTTTTGATGTTAACCCATCGTGGGTTTGTGCGGGGTGGTGCAGCCTTAGAAGGCGCGCAAGACACGCGGATGAAAGCAATAAAGGGGCGGCTGGCAGAACTTGGTACGTCATTCACGCAGAATCTGTTGGCGGATGAACGCAGCTGGTTCATGGAATTGTCCGAAGACGATTTAGAAGGGCTGCCAGATTTTGTTGTCGATGCAGCACGCGCGGCCGGTGTCGAAAAGGATGCCGGTGGTCCCGTTGTGACCTTGTCGCGGTCAATCATCGTGCCGTTTTTGCAGTTCTCCCCGCGTCGGGATCTGCGCCAGAAAGCCTTTGCTGCTTGGACGGCACGCGGTGCAAATGGTGGTGAGACAGACAACCGTGATATCGCCGCAGAAATTCTAGCGCTGCGAGAAGAGCGTGCAAAGCTATTGGGTTATGCCGACTTTGCGACGTACAAGCTGGAAACCGAAATGGCGGGAACGCCAGAACGGGTCCGCGAGTTGTTGATGGCCGTCTGGGAAC
>CALHST010000230.1 GCA_938038825.1 uncultured Paracoccaceae bacterium
CTAAAAGGAAAGTCGTGGGCGTATGAAACTTCTCTATGCCAACGACACACGCGGCACCTATCCCGACAGCTGGTATGCCGCCACATCTGAGCCCTTGCCCGCATTCCCTGCTCTGCGCGGAGAAGTGCGTGCGGATGTTGCCGTCATTGGCGGCGGTTACACCGGACTGTCAGCCGCGTTGCATTTGGCGGAAGCCGGACGCGATGTTGTTCTGATTGACGCCCAACGTGTCGGGTTTGGTGCGTCTGGTCGCAATGGCGGGCAACTTGGATCTGGACAGCGGCAAGATCAAAAAGAGCTGGAAGCATGGCTTGGTGCCGCCGACGCGCACACGTTATGGGACCTTGGCGAAGATGCCAAAGCGCTGGTGAAATCGCTGATTCAGCGGCACAACATAGATTGCTACTTACGTCCCGGAATTGCGTGGTCTGCATCCCATGCGGCCGACGTAGACGATCTGCATGCGTATGCCGACCATATGGCGGCCCAATACAACTACTCTCTCGACATATTGGACACAGAGGCGTTTCACGCTCTCTGCCCCTCGCCAGATTACAAAGGCGGCATTCTGGATATGGACGCAGCCCATCTGCACCCTTTACGATACGCGCTGGGATTGGCCAAAGCCGCTGCAGATACGGGTGTTCGGATATTTGAAGGCACCGAAGCGCATCATATCGAACATAAAAACCCGGCCGTTGTGCGCACCGACAGAGGGCGCATTGTGGCCAGTCACGTTGTTTTGGCCACAAACGGCTACAGCCAATCTTTGGCACGCCGTGTCGCGGCAAAAGTCATGCCGATCAACAATTTCATCGCGGCAACGGAACCTTTGGGAGAAATGGCAGACAAGGTTCTAAGCCGCGATGTCGCTGTTGCAGACAGTCGATTTGTGGTGAATTATTTCCGGCTTTCACATGACACGCGGCTGTTGTTTGGCGGTGGCGAAAGCTATGGCTATCGGTTTCCTCAGGACATTGCAGCGGTTGTTCGTAAACCCATGTTGGAAATCTTCCCGCATTTGAAGGGTGTCAAAATTGATTACGCATGGGGCGGCACCCTTGCCATCACCATGAAACGCATGCCGTTCTTGACTCGTGTCGCACCAAATATTCTGTCCGGTTCTGGATATTCCGGGCATGGCGTTGGATCTGCGACCCAGGCAGGTTTCTTAATGGCAAAAGCCATTGTCGGTGACAGTGAGGGCTTTGATGTCATGACAAACATACCGGCCAACAGCTTCCCCGGTGGTCCCGCTCTGCGTACGCCTTTGTTGGCGACAGCTATGACATGGTATGCACTTCGGGATCGTCTTGGGTTTTGAATGCCGCGTGAGCTGAAGCTCACCTTACACACACTTTTTCGCAACGCGCTTTTGGCGCAGGGTCGCGCGGCGTCGCGCATAGCAGAAGATTTTCACTTTTCTAGGCGTCGAAAATATATTAATTAAAGTGAAATGTAGATATAAGGAAATCGACATGTCCACATTGCCAGACGTCCACGCCGCAGAGCCCATTCCACCCCACGTGATGGAAGACATTCAAAATCTCATGCAGTCTGGAGACCTGTTTCGGTACACAGCACCGTCGGACGCCCCCGTCGCCTTGTTGGAAGCAGAATTTGCGAACATGCTGGGAAGCAAATACGCTTTGGCCGTTTCTTCCTGTTCTGCGGCACTGTTTTTATCTTTGAAAGCGTTGGACCTGCCACGAGATGCACGCGTTCTGATCCCGGGCTTCACATTTGCGGCCGTTCCTTCAGCCGTTATTCACGCGGATTGCTATCCCGTGTTGTGCGAAGTGTCGGACAACTACCGCGTCGACCTAACCGATTTCGAAGCAAAACTCGACGAGACGATTTCCGCCGTGATTATTTCGCATATGCGCGGACACACATCGGACATGGACGCGATCATGTCTTTGTGCAACGCGCGCGGAATTCCGGTGATTGAGGATGCCGCCCATTCACTGGGTACAATCTGGAACGGCCAAAATATTGGAACCATTGGAAAAATTGGATGTTTCTCATTCCAATCCTACAAAATGATCAATGCCGGTGAAGGTGGTATCCTTGTCACCGATGATGCGGATCTAGTTGCTCGGGCGATCATTATGTCGGGCGCATACGAACATAACTGGAAAAAGCACCCTGTTTTGCAAGACGCGTTCGCCAAATGGCAAAACATGCTGCCCTTGTACAACCTGCGTCTTAGCAATCTGTCTGCTGTGGTCATTCGTGCCCAACTTCCAGAGTTGGCCCGGCGCTGTTCCGATGGATTGCGCAATCACGACTATCTTGCACAGATTTTGAATACGTCCCCGTATGTTGATGTGCCAGACCCTTTGCCCGCAGAAACGCGCGCGCCGGACTCAATCCAATTCAATTTGGTTGGCATGGACCCCCATCAAATTAGCGCTTTTTCTAAAACGGCCGCAGATGCAGGTGTCAAAGTGCAGGTGTTCGGAGCATCCGCAGACAATGCCCGCGCCTTTTGGAACTGGAAATTCATACCCAATTTGCCAGAGCTGCCTCAGACCAGAAAGATGTTGATGTCCGCCTGTGACGTCCGCCTGCCTGTGCGTTTAACAACACCGGAACTGGACGCTATCGCTGATGTGATATTCACAGCGCTCAAGGCAAGCCTTACGCAAACAATTGCTGCGGAGTGAACTTTGGAAAACCCAAGGTTCGCACCATCAACGGCGAACCTCGAGTGTTTTTATAAAAATACGCTAGCTGAGTTTTGACAGTTTTTCCTGTAGCTCAGCGAGTTGCTTTTTGATGTCGTCTAAACCCTCAGACTCGTCTTGTGGCTTGGATTGGTCCGTGTCGCCGCCGTTCCATCCAGGCATACCACCTGTCATGGCCTTCAAGAACGCCTGTTGCTGCGCTTGCATCGCATCAAAACCGGGCATTTTTGTCATCGGGTTAATCGCCGTCATGTTTTCCATCATGCGGCTTTGACCATCGCGCAGCATCTCGAAGCTGGCTTGCAAGAACTGAGGCACCACACTTGCGTTGCCCCCCATATAACTGCGCACCAGATCATTCAGAACATCAACAGGCAGAACATTTTCTCCGCGGCTTTCATGTTCTGCAATGATTTGAAGGAGATACTGCCGGGTTAAGTCATCCCCGGTTTTAAGGTCAACGATTTGAACCTCGCGACCTTCCCGAATGAAGCCCGCAATGTCTTCAAGCGTCACATAGTCACTGGTTTCCGTGTTATACAGCCGCCGACTGGCATACCGTTTGATCAACAATGGTGTGCTTTTTTCTGCCATGTCGGCCTCCCCGAAAATTCTCTGCACTGCAGCTTGGCGGAGTGCCGACGAAAAATCCAGCCTTTTCAGCAGCGCCTGCGCGAATGCGCGTGCTCGGTAGGATCAATCTGTAAGGTGAGCTTTAGCTCACGTTTTTCTTTACTCAAAAAAAAAGGGGCGGATCCGAAGACCCGCCCAGAATCTTTGCGCCTAAAGGGAGGAGGTGGCGCAAAAAATCGTTAAATCACAATTGGGAAAACCCGAAAAATATTTACTTTGCAGCGGCTTTTTTGACTGCTGCAGTTGCGTCTGTTGTCGCTTTTTTCACGGCAGCAGATGCATCTTCTTGGAAATCTTTACCAGCGGACATCATCAATTCTACTGTGTCCATTTGAACTTTTTTCGCGATTTCTGCGAAGGCAGCCATGTTTTCGGCAGCAACTTCAGCAGATGCAGATGCGAAATCGGTCATCGCTTTGGCGTAATCCGCAGGCTCTGCTTTCGCTTTTGCCATGTCGGACACTTTCGCCAATGTGTCTTTTGTCCACTTGGAGGACAGCTCAGCAGATTTTTCTGCTGCATCCAGCGCAACGCTGGACAGTTTTTCGTTCAGGGACGCAGTTGTTTTGAACGCGTCTTCCATTGCTTTTGTATCTACTGGGAATGCGCCCATCATGTCTTTCATGACAGCTGTGAAATCTTGTGTGTTAGCCATTGTCTTAGGTCCTTGGTGTTCAGAGCCCGGGACGTTTTGACCGAGCGTTTCATTCGTCTGACACCAATATGCATTCTGCAGTGCGGCATTTCAAGTATTTTTTCTGCAGTGCGGCATTTTTTTTCCGCAACACAGGTCGGCCGCAGTTATAAACACATAAAATCAATACTTTAAATACACAGCCGTTCGAAGGATTTTTTCAAGCGACACGCTTTGCCCCAATAAACACACTGGAAAACCACTGCCTTAAGTTAAAAAAGTCGGTTTAACTCATTGAGAATCGATAAGCCGCCAAGAAATGCTGCAGCGCAGCATTTCATACTCCAATGTTACAGCTTGGCCTTCTTCTCAACATATGTGCCAGGCGCGTCACACAGTACTGCGCGCCCCTTTGCGCCCGGTTTGCGCGCCGCGACTTGTTTCCCGGCCCGCTTTTCCAGCCACGCGTTCCAACGTGGCCACCACGATCCCTGATGGAACGCGGCGTTGGCCTGCCAATCAGCAGCAGACCCCGACAGGTCATCGTTGGTATAATGTCCGTATTTGTTTTTGCTCGGTGGATTCACAACACCCGCGATGTGCCCGGATTCAGACAAAACAAACGTTTTGTCTGTCGACCCCATCTTTTGAACGCCCCGGTAACAGTCTTTCCAAGCGGCAATATGGTCCGTTTCGCAGGTCACCGAAAATAACGGAATGTCCACTTCGTCCAGAACCAAGTGATGTCCCATCAGGTCAAACCCGTCTGCTGCCAGTTCATTGCGCTGACACAACCCCCGCAGATACTGCACCGCCATCTTGCCCGGCAAATTCGCCCCGTCCCCATTCCAATACAACAGGTCGAAAGCAGGGGGAGTTTCCCCCATCATGTAGCTTTTGATGGCAGGTGTGTAGATCAGATCATTTGACCGCAAGAAAGAGAACGTGCGCGCCATAATCACAGAAGGCAACACGCCCTTGTCCGCGCATTCCTGTTCAATCCCATCAATAAAATCATCTTGCAAAAACGGTGTGAACTCCCCCTGTTCCGAGAAATCTTTCAAGGCCGTGAAAAACGTAGCGGATTTGATGCTGTTGTCACCGCGCTGTTTGAGCAGACTCAAGGTCAACGACAAAGTTGTGCCCGCGATACAATACCCAACAACGTTCACTTGTTTTTGTCCGGTGATGTCTTTGACTTCGCGGATGGTCGTTAGATATCCCTCTTCGATATAATCTTCCATGCCCACATCAGCATACGACGGATCCGGGTTGATCCAGCTGACCACAAAAACAGTGTGCCCCTGTTCCGTCAGCCATTTGATCATCGAGTTTTGCGCTTTGAGATCAAGGATGTAATATTTGTTGATCCAAGGCGGGAAAACGATCAAGGGCGTCGCAAAGACCTTGTCCGTGGCAGGTTCATATTGGATCAGCTCCAACATACGGTTCCGGAAAACGACCTTGCCCGGTGTGGTCGCAATGTTGCGTCCCAGTTCAAACGCGTTTTCATCCGCCAGCTTGACGATCAGTTCTCCGTTATTGGCTTCCAAGTCGGCGATCAGGTTTTCCAAACCGCTTACAAGGCTTTGCCCTTCCGTTTCGACTGCCTTTTCCAAGGCATCCGGGTTGGTGGCCAGAAAATTGGTGGGTGCCATCATATCGATGATCTGAGACGAAAAGTAATTCAGCCGCTGCTTTTCCTTGGGATCAAGGTCCTGCGCATCTGTCACCGCCTGACGTATGGCCTCTGCATTGATCAGATATTGCTGTTTAACGAAATTGAAATACGGGTGGGTATCCCAAAGAGGATTCTTGAATCTGCGGTCCGACGGGCCCGGATCTTCTGGGGCTTGCAACTTGCCCTTGGCCAAGGCCTGTTGCGCCTCGACAAAATGCGTGACGGTTTTGGACCAATAATCCATTTGTTGTTCCAGCAAGCGTGCTGGATTGGCCACAGCTTCCTTCCAATATGCAGTCGCAGCATTCACATAAAGGTCCGGCGACGGCGAATCCAAAGAGGCTGGATGGCCCTGTCTATCCTGCATGACGCGCATCAAACGCTGAGACAATGCCTCAACTTTTTCTAGATTTTCGCTCAACTTATCCAGTTTCTGGATGTCTGACATTGGACTTTGTCTTTCGCAGCGGCTGCAGTTGTTGTTGCATTTTAACGAATCGACGTTACTTTCGCACCTGCAGCATTTTGTCGCCGGTCATGGGGAGCGGTCGACGACGTAAACGTTTTAGGGGAAAAATCCCCGGTTAAAGTCGAGCAAAGGAGAGCCCCACATGCGCCATATGATGAGCTATGACTGGATGGAAACCGTCCGAAACACCAACCAATGGCTTGGTGCCTCTGCTCGCGCAATGGGATCATACCCGATCTTTTCCATGATGCCCAACCCCGCATTGCAATGGATGGAAGCCTGGGGCCAGGTCACGGAACGGACTTTTGAACGCATGGCGGTCAAGCCGGATTGGGGAATTGACAGTTTTACCTGTGAAGATGGGCGCGATCATCTGGTTCAGGTCAACACAGTGGTCGAACAAGCGTTCGGGGATTTGATTCACTTCGATGTTTTGGGCCGTGAAACACAACCCCGCAAAGTATTGCTGGTCGCGCCAATGTCCGGGCACTATGCCACGCTGTTGCGCTCGACCGTGAAATCCCTGCTCAGAAACTGTGAAGTTTACATCACTGATTGGCACAACGCCCGCGACATTCCGGTGTCCGAAGGCAAGTTTGATGTCGAAGATTACACCCTGTACTTGGTTGATTTCATGCGGGAACTGGGGCCAGACACGCACGTGATTGCAGTATGCCAACCGGCCCCTTTGACCTTGGCGGCAACTGCCTATCTGGCGGAAGAAGACCCAAAGGCGCAGCCCCGTACGTTAACTTTGATCGGCGGTCCCATTGATCCGAATGCCGCTGCCACTGATGTCACTGATTTCGGCCACCGTGTCGCAATGGGACAACTGGAAGAGTTGATGATCCAACGTGTGGGTTTCAAATATGCAGGCGTCGGTCGCAAAGTGTATCCCGGTCTGTTACAGCTTAGTTCGTTTATGTCGATGAACGGGGAACGCCACAGCCAAGCCTTTATTGATCAGATTCAACGGGTTGCCAAAGGCGAAGCATCTGATCACGACGCGCATAACCGGTTCTATGACGAATATCTTGCTGTGATGGACATGACGGCGGAATTTTATCTGTCGACGGTCCAGCGCATTTTCAAAAACTGCGAAATCGCCAAGAACGAATTCACCGTTAACGGCAAACGTGTTGATATCGGCAAGATCACAACAGTTGCAGTTAAGACTGTTGAAGGTGCCAATGACGATATTTCCGCGCCCGGCCAATGCATTGCGGCGCTTGGTCTGTTGACGGGCCTGCCCGATTCCAAAAAAGCGAGCCATGTCGAACCCGGTGCGGGCCATTACGGCATCTTCGCAGGCAAAAGCTGGCGCAACAATATTCGCCCGCTCGTGCTTGATTTCATCGACGCGAACTCACCAAAGCCAAAGACACGCAAACCCGCCAATCGCAACGCAGCCGCCAAGTAAGTTGGCGGCGTGCCCGCAATTCTTTGGCGGGAAAATACGTGTAGGCGTTGATGGTTTTCCAAGGCGCACAACACCGCAAACATCGACGCAGTGTCAGATATCCTTCATCAGCCGCAACGCCTCGTAAATGGCGGCATGTGTATTGCGGGCTGACACGGCATCCCCGATCCGAAAAAGTTGAAACACGCCATCGGGATTGGAACGAACGCTTTGCGCCTCCCCCGAGAGAAGCGCGTCATGATCGACTTCTCCATGGTTAATCGACAGCGGCCTTAGGTCGAAATACAGATCTGCGTTGGGCACCGTTCCATAGTTGATCACCACATGATCAAATCGGCGCGTTTTGCAGTATCGGCATAGTCCGAACCGATTTTCGCCGCCAAGGCATTTCCATCGCGCGCAAGACCCAACAGACGTTGGGCAATGGTCATGGTGACCTGTTTTTGCTGCAAGTCCTTGATATAAGGCACAAGGTTCAAGCCCATCACATTCGGGGCAAAGGTGCGGTCCGGCGTCATGATTTCAACAGAACTTGCCGTGTCTGCCGCGATTTCTGCCGCCTGAAGCCCCGCGTGATCGCCAGCCTCATCAAAAATCAAGACATCGCCTGTCACAGACACATCGCCGGAAATGACATCCCATGCACTGATCGCATGGGGCAAATCATCGCTTTGTTCGTAAAGCCGCATCTGCGGCACACCGCCTGTTGCGATGATTACGACGTCCGGCTTCAACGCGCTGACGTCGGCCGCGTCTGCCCACGTGTTAAATTGAAAGGTCACGCCAAGGGCGGCACATTGCGCCATGCGCCAATCAATGATCCCGATCATTTCACGCCGTCTTGGTGAACGTGCCGTCAATTTTATCTGCCCGCCCGGATCCCCTGCTGCCTCCAATACTGTAACGGTGTGCCCGCGTTCAGCCGCGACGCGCGCCGCTTCCAGCCCCCCCGGCCCTGCCCCGACGACAACAACCGATTTCGCAGCAGTCGCTTTGGTGATCTGATGGGGAACTGTTTGTTCGCGCCCTGTCGACGGGTTGTGAATGCACAATGCCGCCGCACCCTGATAAATCCGGTCCAGACAATAGGTTGCGCCGACACATGGGCGAATATCATCTTCTCGCCCGTCCCTGATCTTTTGAACAATATGCGGATCTGCCATGTGCGCACGGGTCATGCCCACCATGTCCAAAAGACCCGCAGACACGGCGTGCCGGGCAGAGGCCACATCGGGAATGCGCGCGGCATGAAACACCGGCAAATTCGAATTCTGTTTAATCGTTCCCGCGAAATCCAGATGCGGCGCATAACGCGACCCTTGCACCGGGATCACTTGCGCCAAGGCCGGCTCCGAATGCACCCGCCCCCGGATCACATTCAAAAAATCGACCAGCCCTGCGGTTTCCAAACGATTGGCGATCTCAAGCCCCTCGTCCGCTGTGATCCCGCCCTCCTCGGCCTCATCTGCGGTGAACCGAATGCCCACAAGAAAGTCGGGCCCGACACGATCGCGTACGGCCTGCAACACATCGACCGACATTTGCATCCGACTTTCCAAAGTCTGCGCACCGTATCGACCCGTCAATTCATTGGTAAGCGGGGACCAGAACTGATCCAACAGGTGGCCATAGGCCTCGATTTCGATCCCGTCCATACCGCCCGCTTTCATGCGTTCTGCGGCATCGGCGTAATCTGCAATGATCCGTTCTATATCCCAATCTTCCACCAGCTTGGGGGCATAGCGATGCGCAGCTTCGTGATGGTGCGAGGACGAAACCGAAGGCAACCAATCGCCAGCGCTCCACGTTGTGCGCCGTCCCAAATGCGTCAGCTGGATCATCGCAGCACATCCATGTTCATGCAGCGCGTCCGTCAACCGTTGGATCCAAGGAACAACTTCGTCCTTATAGGCCAGCACGTTGTTGAATGCAGGCGGACTGTCACGCGACACAGCTGCGGACCCGGCTGTCATCGCCAGGGACACCCCGCCCTTGGCCCGTTCAGCGTGATACGCGATATAGCGCTCTTTGGGCATTCCGTCTTCGGGATATGCAGGTTCATGGCTTGTCGTCATGATCCGGTTTTTCAAAGTCAGGTGCTTCAGCTGAAATGGCTGCAGCAATGGATCATTGCTCATTATCCCCGTCCCCCTCGACAATGGGTCGTTCCTTGACTGCAATGGTTTCCACAATTGCGCGCGCGCATCTAGAAAAATCATCACAGCCCATCGGCGCCCATATGCAGGCACGGCCACGCATAGCGCGCCTTTTGCCCCTGTACACGCGCGCGCAATTGGTCTAACCGCAGCGCAACTCCTGCCCCCACGGTGATACAACCGCATACCTTGTGAAGATGGTATCGCATCTGTGTCGACACCGTCTTTCAATGAAAAGAAGCCCCAGTGAAGCAAGTTCTGCGCGATGCCCTCGAAGATCGTGGTTACACGTCCCTGACACCTGTTCAAGAGGCGGTTCTGGCCCCGGATCTGGAAGGACGCGACTTGCTTGTGTCAGCCCAAACGGGATCCGGCAAAACAGTCGGCTTCGGGTTGGCCATTGCGCCAGTCCTGCTGGACGACACTGAAAAGTTTGACCGTGCAGATGCCCCACTGGCCCTTGTGATTGCCCCCACACGGGAATTGGCGTTGCAGGTGAAACGCGAGCTAAGCTGGCTGTTTGCCAAAGCCGGAGCTGTGATTGCATCGACCGTGGGCGGTATGGATATGCGCGATGAACGGCGCGCACTGGATCGCGGTGCACATATCGTGGCCGCAACTCCGGGACGATTGCGCGATCACATCATGCGCGGGTCGATTAATCTGAACAATCTGCGTGCCGTGGTCCTGGATGAAGCAGACGAAATGCTGGATCTGGGCTTCCGCGATGATCTGGAATTCATCCTTGGTGAGTCCCCAAAAGACCGCCAGACGCTTATGTTCTCGGCCACAGTTCCAAAATCCATTTCGCAACTGGCGCAGAATTATCAGCGTGACGCAGAACGTGTCATTGCCAAATCCGACACCACGCAGCATGCGGACATTACCTATAAGGCGATGAACGTCGCACAGCATGACACGGAAAACGCCGTTATCAATACACTGCTGTACTACAAAGCCCCAAACGCCATTGTTTTTGCCAACACCCGCGCGATGGTCAACCGCCTCACCACGCGCTTGTCCAATCGCGGTTTCCAAGTTGTGGCATTGTCTGGTGAGCTGTCGCAATCGGAACGCACCCACGCCTTGCAAGCCATGCGCGATGGCCGTGCCCAAGTGTGTGTTGCGACAGACGTCGCCGCGCGCGGGATCGACCTGCCAAATCTGGATTTGGTGGTGCACGCAGAATTGCCCTCTAACCATGAAACTCTGCTGCACCGCTCGGGGCGCACGGGCCGCGCAGGACGCAAAGGCGTCAGCGCCTTGGTTGTTACCAACCGCTCTGCCAGCAAAGCCAAACGCATCCTGAGCGGCGCAAAAGTAAATGCCGATTGGGAAAACGCACCATCCGCTGATGCCGTGCACGCCCGCGAAGAAGAACGGATGTTTGGGGACGAAACATGGCTGACCCCTGTGGAGTCATCCGAACAGGCGTCTGTCGAAAAGCTGCAAAGCGCATTTTCTGCCGAACAACTGGCCGCAGCGTACTTGCGTATGTACCGCTCCGCCCGGTCGACCCCAGAAGAATTGTCTGACGTGAATACCAAAGCGGCCCCGCGCGGAGAGTTCGGAGCCAGCGTGTGGTTTTCAATCACCGGCGGTCGTGATGCCGGGGCTGAACCGCGCCGGTTGCTGCCCATGTTGTTAAAATCCTCTGGATTGGCAAAGGACGACATCGGCGCCATTCGCATCAAGCACAATGAATCCTATGTGCAGGTCAAAGAAGGCAGCGCCGCGAAATTGCTTGCCTCGGTCGGGTCCAATGCCGAATTGGAACCGGGTGCAGTTCTAAGCCAATTGGCTGAGGCCCCAAATTTGGGCCAGCACAAACCCGAACCCCGTAAACCTGCAGGCAAGCCTAAGTTCAAGCGCCCCGACAAGTCGGGCCCACCCAAAAGAAAGCCCGCACCTTCAGAAAATGAAGGGCGCGTCAAACCATCTGAACCGAAATTCAAGGGCCCGAAACCATCTGGGCCAAAACCATCCGGATCCAAACCAACTGGGGCAAAGCCCACCGGACCTAAATCGTCTGGGCCCAAATCGTCAGGACACAAACCGTCCGGACCCAAGTCGACCGGATCAAAAGCCGCACCATACGCCTCGCCAAAGCCGGACTCCGCGGCCCCCAAACACACAAAGCCAAAGCACAAGAAACCCTTTGCTGCGAAAGCCGAAGGATCTCAAGCCGAACGCCCCCCTATGCGGCGATCCAAGGAAGGGCCTTCTGACGGGCCCGAAAGAAAACCGCGCACGGGTCCGAAAGGCCCCCCGCCCCCCAAAAGCAAAGCATCCAGCAAAAAGAACCGCGCCCGCGCGCAGGCTGCAAAAACCAAGGGCGGTGCCAAGACAGGTACAGGCGGCAAAGCCAAAGGCCACAAGTCTTAATCAACTCCTAACTCCGACAGGCAGGATTATCACCGCACCGAGCCTTGCTTGAAACGGCAAAAATGCCCTGAAAAATCACCCATATCGCTCAACAAGTGGGCGAATTTCCCAATTGTGCTCTGGCTGGAAACAGTCGGTGAACAAGCACAATTTGTGGCAAAACTGTGTCGAATGGTCACAATACCCCATTCCCGGGTATTGCAGCGGGCCGACGCAGCACCGAACATTTGATTTTTGCCCCACAATCCCTTGTGAACGCGCTGATCCTTAAAAATATGACAATTTCGTTATTCAATCCGAAGTTGTCAGCGGCACAGCCGTGAAAAACGGCATATCAAATTTCATTTTACGGCATCCGGAAACAATAATGGGGAAATTCGTCGGTTTTCCCAAATTCGGGCCAAATTTGAACCAACTTATACGAGAAAACACTTCAGCGCCCTTAAAGGACGGATCTTTGGGTGCAGTCCAATAAACAGCCACGATCAATCGTGGTTCATTGTAGGCACAGTGTAGGAACACAAAATGATAAAAACCCGGTTGAAAAACGGCGTTAGCGCATTGTACGGCTTAGCCCTTGCGGCAGCAGTTGTTGCCCCAACAGCAGGTGCATCAGATACCGTTACTTTGCGATCGCAAGATGACACACTCAACGTAACAGGTGAGTTTCTCGACTTTAAAGACAACATCTATGTTGTCCGCACCGCGTTGGGCGAGCTTCGCTTGTCCGCAGGCCGTGTGCGTTGCGAAGGCGCGGCATGCCCCGTCTTTGAAACAGTCGAAGCTGACGTAAAATTTGCAGGCTCCGACACCGTCGGGACAGGCGTTATTCCTTTGATGTTGCAAGGTTATGCTGGCTTTTTGGGCGCTCAGCCCACATTGGCCGCAACGAATAACGGCAACGAAGTCGTCGCAAACTTCATCGGGGATGATGGATTTGGTGACGAAATCGGCTCTTACTTGGTAAGCTCCAGCACATCCAGCAACGCCTTTGCGTCTTTGCTTGAAGGGGCCGCTGAAATCGGCATGTCCTCGCGTCGTATCTTGCCACGCGAAGCACGCGCCCTGCGTGATGCAGGTGCTGGTTCCATGATCAGCCCTAACCAAGAGCACATCGTTGCGATCGACTCGATCGTTGTGATCACACACCCTGACAATCCAGTTCAGCGTGTCGGCATTGATGATCTGGCCAAAATCTATCGCGGCCAAATCACAAATTGGTCGCAGCTTGGTGGCCCCGACATCGCAATCAAAGTGATCGATCGCCCAGAAGGCGGCGGGACGCAAACAGCGTTCGCAGAACGTGTGTTGGGTGGGTCTTCCGGGACACTTGCATCCGCAACATTTGCCTTTGACAACAACGAAATGGCCAGCTTGGTTAACGCTGATGTCGGTGCAATTGGCTATACTGGCTATTCCTTCAAACGCGGCGCCAAAGCCCTCACGTTGATCAACGAATGTGGGATCGCCATGGTGCCAGACGCATTCTCTGCACGGACAGAAGAATACTCGTTGCAGCGCCGCTTGTATCTTTACAACCGCGGTGACGTGACATCGCCTTCCACTCAAGAGTTCTTGGAATACGCACGCTCGTCTGAGTCTGACGAAGTGATCGTGAAAGCCGGGTTTATCGACCTTGGTGTTGATCGTCGCAGCCAAGGCTTGGACGGCGAACGCGCAAGCCGCCTTTTGTCAGCAAAAGTTGACGCCTTCGAAGGTGCAGTTGTGAACGAAATGTTGGAAACGATGAATGGCTTTGATCGTTTGTCCACAACATTCCGCTTCCGCACAGGGTCCTCTCGTTTGGACGAACGTGCCGTGATCGACATGACCCGACTGAAAGACTATCTGAAAAATCAGCCAGAAGACACCAAAGTCATGCTGGTTGGCTTCACAGATGATGTCGGAGCATTCGAAAGCAACCGTATTCTGGCGAAACGTCGCGCAGAGCAGGTCAAGAAAAACTTGCTTGAGTTCGCGGGTGATGACTTGCCCGAAATCGAGCTGACAACAGCCGCCTTTGGCGAAATCGCGCCATCCGCTTGCAACGTGTCCGACAGTGGGCGCTCCATCAACCGTCGCGTCGAAGTTTGGATCCAGGCTGCAGGGTAACCTGAACAGCATCGCCGGAAGGGTAAAATAATGTTTTTCCTAGCAGAAAATCATGTCTCTGACCGGCCAAGTGACTCAACTACGACAGCCTCAATATTCGCTATAAAGGTGACTAAGATGCCACTAAAACGCTTAACCGCTCTATCGGTCGCGTTGTTTACAACGGTCGCGCTCAGCGCGGGACCCAGCATAGCACGCACCCCCAACGCAGCTGGCGCTGCATCCCCCAACCAGATCGACGCAGCCGCGCTGATCAAAGACTTTGGCAGCGCAGAAAGGATCCAACGATCTGGCTCTTTGCGCATGCTCAGCCAACGGATTTCAGCCACGATCTGCAACCGTGTGGCTGGTGTCAAAACGGCAGACGCTGAAAAGTACCTGCAACGATCAATCCGCGACTACCGTCGCATTCTGAACGGTCTGGAAAATGGTGACGACGGTTTGGGTCTGTATGGCCCCGAAAAAAACCGCGTCGTCCTGCGCGATCTTGAAAAACTGAAAGGTCTTTGGGAACCCATCGACGGGATCTTCCAAGCATTTGAAACCGACACACTGACCCGGGATCATGTCGTGGAAGTTGCCAGCACAGCACCGCTGATGTTGGAAGCCTCTAAGGAATTGCTTGGATTTGTTGTGGCGGAATATTCTGACCCAACACAAATGCTGCAATCTGACGCTGTTCTTTTGCAAATTGCAGAACGCCAACGGATGCTCGAGCAAATCGTCGCAAACGCCACATGCCTGATTGGCAATGGCATTGCGGTCGAGGACGCAAAAGCCAGACTGAAAGAAGCGATCCCTCAATACGAAATCTCGTTGTCGGCATTGCAAACAGGTTTGCCAGAAGCAGGCGTTGCAGCGCCTCCTACAAAAGCCATTGAATTGTGGCTGGTCGATATTTCGGATCGGTGGGGCGCCGTACGGCCGACACTGGATGCGATTGTTGCCAATGGCGACGTGACCGCAGAAGACAGCAGCTTGGTGTTCGAAGAAATGAACAAGTTGACCTGGATGATGAACGTCACCGTCGGTCAATACACCGAAGCAAGCAAACTCAACTTCTGAACAAACTCACCAAAGACCGTCAGGTCTTTGGTGCCAATGTTTGCCCTAAAACACCCCGGAAAGCAGCGCATACTGCTTTTTGGGATTTTTCGTTTCTGCCTTCAACGTGCATTTAGGGTCTGCACTTACCGGGGGCTGCGCGCAATTCGTCTTGATGCGCAAGGTTTGGGGCGCTAGGCACCACACCTGAGGCTAACAAAGGAACGCATCCCATGAATGATGAGGTCGTAGAGGGCGCAAAGCCCGACAGCTACCGTGTAACCGCGGATGAGCTGCGCCAGTTCGTTGAACGTTTTGAGAGACTTGAAGCGGAAAAGAAAGACATCGCAGAACAACAAAAAGAAGTCATGGCAGAAGCCAAAGGGCGTGGCTATGACACCAAAGTCATGCGCAAGGTGATTGCACTGCGCAAACGCGACAGCGATGACATCGCCGAAGAAGAAGCTGTGTTAGAGATGTATAAAGAAGCGCTTGGAATGCGCTGAGAGGCACCCGTTATGGGCTGATCACTGTGACACCGGGCATGTTTTGGATGTCCAGGACGTCTTCGTCATAAAGATCGCTCAGTTCATCGACCAAAGGTTCGGTCCAACCGGGCAGATCCAACTCTTCTTCGATCGCGTCTTCTAACGCAAATTTCTCCAAAAACGCTGCTATCACGCGGCGTTTTTGTATTTCATTCATACCCTCATGGGATTTCAGATAACTCCGAAACCGCCGCATGCCGTCTTTTGACATGATACTGGCGAGCAGATCAAAGGCGCCATGGATTTTGTCTTGATGCTCCATTCCGCTCATTTCTCGGATGATCTGTCCCCAAATCATCGGGGCATCTTCGTTACACCAGACAGTAATCGGTAGGTTTGGAACCTCTTGACGGATTCGCGCGATCATCTCGGACCAGCGCAAGTCTTGGGCCCGATACGTCCCCAGCACATCTCGCAGATCCAGATCTGGCACGCGCTTAAGGATGGCAGGAACAAAAGTCGCAGGATTGCGCAGCGCCATAAAAAGCTCTGTACGATCCTCATAGAAGATCCGCGTCATGCGTGCCAACTTGTTGGTGGCCTTGGGATAAAAGATCCCGTTGCGCACGGCCATCTTAGGGGGGCCAAAGAAATGCGCGTTCGACAAAATCAGACGGTCCGCATTTTCCTGATCCAGAATCGCATCCAGCAACACATCGCGCGCCATCAAGGCGGGCTCGTGTTCTTTCATTGCATTCAACGTGTCACGCACCAATTTGCGATAGCGCCCCGGCCCCGGCACAGCCGTACCCCTGTCTGCAAATTCAGATTTGTTGCGCAGCAAGCATTTCAGAAGCCGTTCTTCTTCCGTGAAGTGCGCGCCGGTATGTAGAACCAGTTGCATATGTGCTCGCGTATAGGCGTCGGTGCCCAATATGCAATGAATATTTGTGTAAAGGAGCAACAAAAGCAGCACGTTGAGCGCGTTTTTTAACTTGTGTGAAAATGATGCGAAAATGCGATTGCCAAAGCCTATAAAACCTTGTTATAGCCGCGCGCACAGCGGGACAGCACACGCAGCCCCAAAGTGCCCCTATAGCTCAGCTGGTAGAGCAATTGATTTGTAATCAATAGGTCCGCGGTTCGAGTCCGTGTGGGGGCACCATT
>CALHST010000231.1 GCA_938038825.1 uncultured Paracoccaceae bacterium
GAACAAACTGACCACATCGGTCACGCGGCGCGGCCCACAGGACCTGAGCCCGTTCAAGAAACCGGTACCGCGTGAAATGGCGCCTTTGGTGATGTCCTTGAATTCACTGATGGGGCGGCTTGATCATTCGCTCAGCCAATCGGAAGACTTCATCGCCGAAGCTGCCCATCGGGTGCGCACACCCCTTGCGACTGTGCGTTCTTATGCCGAAGCCACGCTGCAGCGCGTCGACAAGGAAGAAAACCGCGATGCGATGCGTTCCATGATCCGCGCCATTGATGAAAGCTCGCGGGCGGCAGGACAGCTTCTGGATCACGCGATGATCACATTCCGCGCTGACCATTTGGAACACGAAGACATTGATCTTGTCGAACTTGGGCGGGATCTGGTGCTGCGGTTAACACCCATCGCGGAAATGAAAGACCTGTCGCTTGCGGTTTCGGGGGACAGCACAGTCCCCTATGCCGGGGATCCGATCTTGATCCAAAATGCCGTGCGCAATTTGATCGACAATGCGATGAAATACGGCCCCCCCGACAGTGTGATAGAGGTCACCATAACCGCGGATCAACAGCCCCGGATCATGGTTTGTGACCGTGGGCCCGGGTTTCCCATTGATGAAATCAACACGCTGACCGCGCGATTTCAACGGGGGCAGAACGCGGAAGACACAATTGGATCGGGTTTGGGTTTGACGATTGTACAAGACGTCGCAGTGGCGCATGGCGGAACAATCGAGCTTAAGAACCGACCGGAGGGCGGCGCATGCGTTATTATTTCGCTTTAGTATTGCTGATGCTGGGCCAAGTTGGATCAGCGCAGGACTGGGAAGACCAGAAAATTTTCAACGGCGCTGCTGGGACGGTCACTCTGCGCATAATCTCTAGCACGGACACGGATTTGATCGCTCCGATTATCGAGACATTCGTTGCACAGACTCCGGAGATTTCGATTGAATATCTGGTCACAGGAACCGCGGACTTGGATCGCCGCTTTCGTGCAAGCCCCAATGCGTTTGACATCGCGATTTCCAGCGCGATGGATTTGCAACTGAAGCTCGCAAATGACGGATTTGCCTTGGCGCTGAACGACGTATCGCACCCGTCATGGGCCGAATGGCGTCAAAGCCTGTTTGCCTTCACCTCTGAACCCGCCGCAATTGTCATCAACCGCGCTGCGTTTGCGGGACTGCCCCTGCCAAAATCACGTCAGGACCTGATCCAGGTGTTGCGTGCGCGCCCCGATGTGTTCCGGGGCAAAGTCGGAACCTATGACGTGCGCCAATCGGGGCTTGGGTATCTTTTCGCCACGCAAGACGCACGCGCATCCGAAACCTTTTGGCGGTTGATGGAAGTTATGGGCGGGCTGAATGTGCAGCTTTACTGCTGTTCGGGTGACATGATCGACGATTTGACCGATGGCACAATTGCAGTGGCTTACAACGTGTTGGGCAGTTACGCGGCTGCGCGGGTCGGCAGCCAAGATGCGCTTGAAATCGTGCTGCCGTCCGATTTCCCCACAACGATGATGCGGACAGCCTTGGTGTCCAAGGAAACACAAGAGCCTTCGGCCGCCGAAATGTTCATTCGCCATCTGATCGCGCTGCAATCTGACTTGGACGATGAAGAACGCTTGCTTCCCGCGTTGCATGGACCCGAAACCGGGGCGGAGCGCGCGACGATCTCGCTGGAACCGGCTCTTATGACGTTTCTCGACAAGCTGAAGCGAAGCAAGTTTCTGACGGAATGGGAAGATGCCCTGATTCAGGAATAGATACGCGACGCCCGTGAAACCCGATCGTGACAAAGGTCAGCCCGCCAACGGCTGCCAACATCAAAACCAGACCGACTGATGCGCGGGCCAGCGAAAGAAATCTTCGCCGGCGGTTCATAATTTGACACGCAACGTCGTCCATGGATAGGGCAACGAATGTGGCCGTACATAGCAGATCATTTAATGGTTGTGCATTCATCCAGTAATGCTGGGGAACTTGGTGCGAAAAGAACGGCATTCCAACTGCCCGTCACACGTTTTACTTCGGGACACGAACAACAAGTTTGTTTGGCCGCTTTGCTTCGAATTCGCGTATCTGGGCATTCAATGACAGCGTATCGCTGACATCCTCGCGCTCTTCGACCAAGGCGCGTTGCGTGGCTTGGTCGATTGTGATTGGCACGGATTGATCGTCCCAACGGACCTGCTTTTGATCAAGGTCAATCGCGACATCCAGGGGTTGTTCCGCGATGGCCTGCAAAACTGCGTCCCGCGCAGATGGGCTTATACTGGCAAGAACCAGCAGGTTCTTTCGGGCATTGTCATAGAAAATGCCTGCGAAACTTGTGCCGATAATCGCCTTTATCCCAAGCTGCTTAAGACCCCAGACGGCATGTTCACGACTGGACCCACACCCGAAATTATCGCCCACGACAAGGATCTCGGCACCTCGAAAGGCAGGGCGATGCAGGACAAAATCTGGGTTCTCATTGCCTTCGGTATCAAAACGCAGATCGGCAAGAACCCCGTCAGCCAACCCCTCGCGCGTGATGGTGCGTAAAAACCGTTTGGGCATGATCACATCGGTATCGATGTTTGACAGTGGGAATGGCGCGGCGCGCCCTGTGACATGTGTGGGCATTACAGGTCCTTGTGTTCGACAAAGGCGCGCACATCTGCGATCCGGCCTTTAACAGCAGCGGCGGCTACCATTGCCGGGCTCATCAGATGTGTGCGGGCACCACGGCCCTGACGGCCTTCGAAATTACGGTTGGTAGACGACGCAACCCGTTCGCCATCCATCGCCACATCGTCGTTCATGGCCAAGCACATGGAACATCCCGCTTCGGGTCGCCAATCAAATCCTGCGTCGCGAAACACCACGTCCAATCCTTCAGCCTCTGCCGCAAGACGTGTCATGGTCGAACCCGGCACGACAATGGCAGTCACGCCATCTGCGACTTTGCGGTCCTTTAAAATCGCTGCAGCTTGGCGCAAATCTTCAATTCTTGAGTTTGTACAGGATCCAATAAAGGCGCGGTCAATCGCGATATCGGTCATGGGCGTTCCTGCGATTAACCCCATGTAGTCCAGTGCGCGGCCATGGCTTTCCTGCGCTTTGGGCAAGGTTGCGTCCGGTTCTGGAACAAGGGCGTCAACCGGAACAGATTGATCGGGACTGGTGCCCCAGCTGACCAGCGGCGCAATCTCTGCGCCATTGATCTCGACGTTACGGTCAAATGGTGCACCGGGGTCACTGTGCCAGTCTTCTGCGGGGTTCACATAAGGGCCTTTGACCGCCGCGTGGCTGACATCATCCTGTGCGATCAATGCGGCACGCGCCCCCAGCTCTACCGCCATATTGCAAATCGTCATGCGGCCCGTAATGGATTGAGAGCGGATCGCCTCGCCTGCAAATTCGACAGCAAAGCCATTGGCCCCACCTGCGCCCACCACCTGCACAACTTTCATGATGATGTCTTTTGCGACCACACCGGGGGCAAGGTCCCCGCTGACTGTCACCCGCATGTTTTTCATACGCCTATAGCGCAGAGTCTGCGTTGCCAGGACGTGCTCGACCTCGGATGTGCCGATGCCGAACCCAAGCGCACCGAACGCCCCGTAGGTTGTCGTATGGCTGTCACCACACACGATCACCATACCCGGTGCCACAAGCCCCTGTTCAGGGACCACCACATGTTCGATCCCCTGTCGAGGGTCGCCTAACCCGTAAAGGGCGATGCCATGCTGCGCGCAGTTCTTGCCCAGATTGTCGATCAAAAGCTGCGACGCCGCGTCAGGCGCGGCCCGACCACGGGTTGCATTTACATGATCGACCACCGCCAAATGCGACTCGGGTTTCCAGACAGGCAATCCCTTCTCATCAAGCCCGGAAAAGGCTTGTGGACTGGTATATTCGTTCATCACGTGCAGATCGACATACAGCAGCATTTCGCCATCTGGCAAATCGCATACCTTGTGACTGTCGACGAGCTTGTCATAGAGCGTTCGTGGCATGGTCATCTTTCGACGTTGGTAAAGAAGTGGTGCATATCGGCGGCGATGTCGTGCGGGATTTCTTCGGCCATGTAATGTGTCGCGTCCAGCGCTTGGCCGGTCACGTGCTGCGCCCGTGTCTGCCACAGCGCCAGCGCATCAAAGCAGCTTTCGATCACGCCGCGTTTGGCCCAAAGGACACGCAGCGGCATCTCCAGTTTTGCGCCATCATCTGCATCGTCATGGGTGATGTCGATTGTGGCCGCAGCCCGATAGTCTTCGCAAGACGCGTGGATCGACTCGGGGCTGTCAAAGGTCGAGAGATACTCTTCGAGCGCATCGGGATGAAACGGAGTGTCGCCCCGCGCCTGATTGGTGCATTTCATCATCCAATAGCCGCGCGGATCCGCACCGATCAGTGTTTCGGGCAGGGGCGCTTGCTGAATCAGGAAAAACCAATGCCAATACGCCCGTGCAAAAGCGTCTGTGCTGTTTGCATACATCTCACGCGTGGGCGCGATGTCCAGAAGCAGCATCGCCTGCACAAGATCCGGGTGATCCATGCCCAGCCTATGGGCAACCCGTGCGCCTCGGTCATGGGCCCCGATAAGAATGCGATCATAGCCGAAATGATCCGCAAGCGCTGCGATGTCATTGGCCATTTCCCGTTTGGAATAGGGGCTGTGATCGGTGTCTGTCAGAGGTTTTTCAGATTGGCCATACCCACGCAGATCCGGGCAAATAATATGATACCGATCCTTCAAATCCGCCACGACCCCGTGCCACATCGCAGAGGTTTGCGGATACCCGTGCAACAAAATCAAAGGGGGCTTTCCCGATGTGCCGCCATGGCGCACAAACAGGCTGATCCGCCCAAGATCAATCCTCTCTTCGGTGAAGCCGGGGAACAAGCTCATGCGGCGTGCGCCATCAGCGCTGCACCGCGCGTCTGTGCCAAACGGACCCAATAGCTGCAGCCAAGGGGGATGATCTCGTCGTCCAGCATCGCCTTGGCACCGTTTCCGCCTTCTTTGGCGGGCTGAAAAATCGCAGCGATGGTGTCTTTAAAATCGCGCGTTTCAGCCAGATATTTTGCCTCGACAATCGGCAGCGCATCCATATCGGCGCGCAGCCCAATCGCGCTGTTCGCGGCTGGCATACGCCCCCGGATCAAACCAACAACGCCAGTCTGGCCAAGGCCCGTCACAACATCATCGACACCGAAATCGCGCAGCTTGTCGGCCACAAAATCCGCGGTGTCTGCCACATCGTACAGCAGCCCGGGACGCGCATGCAGGTGCCGCCGCCATGCTGTGATCTCTGCATGTGTTTGGTCAAAATAGGACTCTATGTCTGTTGTCATCTTAAAGCCTCTGAAAACCGCTTAGGATCAAGCCTATCCTGCAATCCGATCACAACAAGTTCGGTTGGACCATCCATGACAGGTTCGGCGGCCCAGTGTTCACCCACCAGCTGTACCAGATGTCGGGTGCCGTTGGGAGTGTTGAGGTAACCTTTCATGCGCAGCACATCGCCGTGTTGCGTGACTGTCTTACGCCAATCGTCAAGTGGCAAGGCCGCAGCCCCGCGATAGCTCCATGTTTCGTATTGGGCGTGACCGAAATCACCGGCCGGTTTGGCCCGACCTTGTCTTGGCAACAGCGACACAGGTGCTACTGCCGCCGCGATAGTGATTGCGCGCCCCGGGCGAATGCCCACAGGACCGCGGCAACCACATACGCGTGTCCTTCGACAAATCCGGGCGTCAGGACCATACACGCGCGGTGTTGCCGTGTCTGGTGACCCCCCAAGTCCGATGAACCTGCCCAAAGGGTGTCCCTTTGCCGGGCGCTGCGATCGGGGGCAACCTGTATGCCAAGACGTTGCACCGCCGCTGCGCGAAGATGCTGGCCACGCTGTTGCTTGTCACAACCCGCTTTAACGGGTGGCGTCGGTTTTTTAGCCAAGACGGCTTCCACTTCCGAAGGTTTGGTTTATCCTTTCGCCACAACCCAAAATCCGAATTGGACACAACTTGCCCCCAGTCTTGAAGCAAATCCCACTTGAAACAGACTTCGTAATGCGCGCGCCGCATGAACACATGGATCGGGTGATCAGTAAGTACGCACATAGCTTTGAATTTCTGGGCGGCGAGCGCTTCCCCCAAGTGCTTCAAAAAATTGAAAGCACCAGAGACGAGCCGGATAAACAGGCGAGAATAACTGGTAATATCGTGTTCCAGTTGGACAACCAAATTGTCGCAATGCACGGTTTGGGTCATCCAATAGACGCCGTCAAAAACAGACTACAGGACCGTATCGCATTCGTGAAATGGATCGAAGACCTGAACGACCAAGACTATGTTCGGCCGATCAGCCAAGTCTACCGACAGCAACTCAGTGCGATTGCGGTCCTGACCCTGCCAGCTGACGATCTTGAGCACTGTTTCTGGACACCCCTATTCGCGCATACTGAAGCGAAAGACCGTGTCTATGTCCTTGATCACCTGCAAAGCGCGTTCCGGGCAAATTACGAGCCTGCACGAAAATACACGCGCAATAAGTTTGCCCATGTCTGGGCCGACCCGGTTCACAAAGCGCTGACACAAAATGCGGACAACAAAGACGCCGCGCTGGCACATCTGATGGAGAGTTGGCCTGATCGTTTGTCTAAGTCGGTTCCGCTTGATTGGAAACCTTGGGAAGAAGAACAATACAAATACATTATGGATGACGGGCGTAAGATATACGCAGCCCCCAATTTCGATTTTGCGTATGAAGTCGCTTTGGCGGTCTGTGCCTATGATCTGGATGACGCAAGTTTCAGGGACCATCCCTATTACCCGCGTGATCTGGTGGCGTATTATCGCGCCAATATTCGCAACACGCGTGATGCGTGGCGTGCGCAGGGGGCCGGTCCGGCATGTGCGATTGAACCCTTTGCGGTAAAGCGCATTGATTTGTCCAAGAAGAAGGCCAAAGGGTTTCGGCGCTGGTTAGACATTGCATCAGATGGCGATCCCGATGCAGTCGGGGAGGCCATTCGCAAACTCACCAATCTGCGAAAAATCAAAAACTTGTCGAATGTCATCAGCGTGATGGGCGACTATGGGATTGCGTTGGCTGTTGACCTGAAAGACGACGAAACCTGTGAGAGTGAGTTGGTGCGGTTGATCGGTGATCGAAATTTCGATGCCGCATATACGCCGCCAAAAACCAAACACGCGGCAGGGCCTGGTCGCTGCGGAGATCTTCTGGATCATGCGCGAGATTGGGTTGCCGAACGCGGATTTCGGTTGATCCGACTGTCGCAAGATGGCGATTGGGACGCGGTCCTGATCAATCAAGTATGGGAAGAAGAGTTTCTGA